>DATMJH010000458.1:0-9101 GCA_035554015.1 Mycobacteriales bacterium | reverse complement strand
ACGATGCGCTGCGGGTCGACCGGCACCTCGGTGGTGCCGGCGGAGTGCGCGACAGTGCGGGTGTCCGACGACGCCGAGAGCGGTTCGGCGACGCCGGCGTCGCCGCAGGCAGCGAGCGCGAGCGGCAGCACCAGGGCCGGGACGAGCAGACGGGTCCTCACGGAACGTGCCTCTCAGTAGGGGGTCTCAGCCGCGGTCGAGGTCGACCAGCGCGGTGGTGGTGACGGACGACGTGCCATCGCAGACGGACGTGGCCTCGCCGAGCGGTCGGGCGCGGGCCACGGCCCGCCAGGTGCCGCCGCCGGCCCGCAGCAGCACGTCGGCACCGGCCGGCTCCGGGCCGTCCTCGCCGTCGAGCAGGTCGTCGTGCGGGTGCTCGCCGATCACCTCGACGCCGGCCCACGCGGTCAGGCCGAGCCGGCGGCGCAGCGCGACCTCGGCGACACCGGAGAACGCCCGATGACCGCACGTGCCGCGCAGGTGCTCGACGTCGACGCGCCCGTCCAGCGCCGCGGCGGCGATGCGCAGGCCGTCCTCGGGCGTGAGCCGGCCGTGCACGGCGGCGTCCGGTAGCACCAGCAGGTTCGCCGCGAACTGGCAGCCGCCGACGTGGCTGACCTCCCACGTGCGCTCCGGGTGCTCGGCCGCCAGGGCCGTGACGAGCGGCCGGCCGCGCACGGCGCAGCAGCGGTCGACCGAGCCGTTCGTGCAGACGGCGAACAGCGGCCCGTCGACCGCCGCACCGTGCCCGGGCGCGCCGGCGGCGACGGCCTCGAGGTCGAGCCAGGCGAGCGCCGACGCCGGCAGCCGCTCCAGCCACCGTCCGCCGACCGTCGAGCCGACGAACAGCACCGGCTCGGCGCAGCGGCCACGACCGGCCCGGCCGGGCCGTCGGACGACCAGCGGCCGCAGCCACTGCGTCTCCCAGAGCGTGCGGAGCAGCGTCCACCGCTCGGGCCCGAGCGCCGCGGCGAAGGCGGTGTCACGCACGTCCTCGCCCCAGGCGCCCGGCACCTCGAGCAGCAGCCACGACCGGATCCAGGGCGCGGTGCCGGCAGGCTCGACGCCGAGCCGTCGCGACAGCGCGGTGCACGTCGTCATGCGCGGCCGCCCCGCGGCACCACGAGCGGGCGACCGCTCACCGGGCACGGCACGACCGCGCAGCGGAGCCCGAAGACGTCGTGCACCAGCTGTTCGGTGACGACGTGCTCCGGCCGGCCCTCCGCCACGACGCGGCCGTCCTTCATCGCGACGACGTGCGTCGCGTAGCGCGCCGCGTGGTTGAGGTCGTGCAACACCATCACGACGGTGCGTGAGCGAGCGGTGTTGAGCTCGGCGACCAGCTCGAGCACCTCCACCTGGTGGGCGAGGTCGAGGTAGGTGGTCGGCTCGTCGAGCAGCAGCACCTCGGTCTCCTGGGCGAGCGCCATCGCGAGCCACACCCGCTGGCGCTGGCCGCCGGAGAGCTCGTCGACGTAGCGGTCGGCCAGGTCGGTGACGTCGGCGGCTGCCATCGCGTCCTGCACGGCGCGCTCGTCGTCGGCCGACCACTGCTGCCACCACCGCTGATGCGGCGCCCGGCCACGGCCGACGAGGTCGCCGACCGTGATGCCCTCCGGCGCGACCGGTGCCTGCGGCAGCAGCCCCAGCCGGCGGGCGACCTCGCGGGTCGGTGCGCGGTGCACGTCGCGGCCGTCGAGCAGCACGCTGCCGCCGCCCGGCTGCAGCAGCCGGGCCAGGCCGCGCAGCAGCGTCGACTTGCCGCAGGCGTTGGCCCCGACGACGACGGTGACCTGCCCCGGCGGGATCGCGAGGTCGACGCCGTCGACGACGACGCGCTCGTCGTAGCCGAGGACGACGCCCTCGGCGCGCAGCTCGGGCCCCGTCGTCACCGGCGTCCGCGGTGAGGCGGCGAGGGTCATGCAGGCCTCCTCAGGACCGACCGCCGCAGCAGCCACAGCAGGACGGGGGCGCCGACCAGCGCGGTGACGGCTCCCACGGGCAGCTCGGTGCCGGTGCCGAGCGCGGACAGGCCCGTGCGCCCGACGAGGTCGGCCGCGACGACGAGCAGCGCACCGGCGGCGGCGCTGGCCGCCAGCGGAGGCGCCGGCGTCCGCGCGAGCCGCAGCGCCACCTGCGGGGCGACCAGCGCGACGAACAGCACCGGCCCGGCGCTGGCGGTCGCGACACCGGCCAGCCCGACGGCGACGGCGACCACGGCGAGCCGGGTGCGGTCGACCCGCACGCCCAGGGCGCGGGCGACGTCGTCGCCGAGGGACAGCGTTGACAGCCCGCGGCCGAGCGCCAGCGCGGCCGGAACGAGCACGAGCAGGGCCAGCGCGACAGGCCGCACGTGCTCCCAGCCGCGGCCGTTGAGGCTGCCGGTGAGCCAGACGACGGCGCGTTGGGCGTCGTCGATCTCGGCCCGCACCAGCAGGTAGTCGGTGAGGGCGGAGCCCGCGGCGGCCAGGCCGATGCCGACCAGCACCAGTCTCGGCCCGCTGAACCCGGCCCGCCAGGACAGCGCCACGAGCAGCGCGGCGACGACGAACCCGCCGAGCACGGCGGCCACCGGCAGCACCACCGGCAGGCCGACGAGGAGAGCGAGGACGGCCGCTGCGCTGGCGCCCGTCGTGAGGCCGACGACGTCCGGGCTGGCCAGCGGGTTGCGGGTGACGGTCTGGGTGAGCGCGCCGGCGAGGCCGAACGCGGCGCCGACCAGCAGGCCGGTCAGCACGCGCGGCAGCCGCAGGGTCTGCACGACCAGTACTGGCCCCGGCTCGCCCAGGCCGACCAGGGCGCGGAGCACGTCGGGCAGCGCGACGACGTAGTCGCCGACCGAGACCGCGACGCACCCGACCGCCACGGCGATCAGCGCGAGCAGCCCGGTGACGGCGGCGGCCCGCGGCCGCACGACGACGCTCGCCGTTCCGGCGCGCAGCGCGGCGCGACCGGGCAGGGCGACGACGGTCATGCGGCCGCCACCCGCCGTCGGCGCACGACGGCGACGAGCACCGGGGCGCCGACGAGTGCCGTGACGATGCCGACCTGCACCTCGGCCGGGCGGGCGACGACGCGTCCGACGACGTCGCAGGCGATCAGCAGCGACGCGCCGAGCAGGGCCGAGAGCGGCAGCAGCCAGCGGTGCGCCGGCCCGACGAGCGCGCGCGCCAGGTGCGGCACCACCAGACCGACGAACACCAGCGGCCCGGCGACCGCCACCGCCGCGGCGGTGAGCAGCGTGGCGGACAGAGCGGTGCCGGCCCGGCCCCAGGCGACGTCGACGCCGAGGCCCGCGGCGACGTCGTCGCCCAGGCTGAGCAGGTCGAGCGTGCGGGCGGTGGCCACGGCCAGCACGACGCCGACGACGAGCAGCGGCGTGACCGACGGCAGCACTCCGAGGTCACGGCCGGCCAGCGACCCGACGACCCAGAAGCGGTACTCGTCGAGCCGGTCGGCGTCGAGCAGCACCAGGACCCGCACCACCGCCGCGCACAGCGCCGTGACCGCGACGCCGGCGAGCACCAGAGACAGCGTCCCGCCCCGACCTCGCCCGCCGAGCAGCCAGACGGCCAGCGCGGCGCCGAGCGCGCCGAGGACCGCCGCAGCGGCCTGCCCGCCGAGACCGCCGACGCCGAGCACGGTGCTCGTCGCGACGACGGCGAGCGCGGCACCCGCCGCCACGCCGAGCAGCCCGGGGTCGGCGAGCGCGTTGCGGGTCAGCCCTTGCAGCTGGGCGCCGGCGACGCCGAGCGCGGCGCCGACGACGAGGCCGAGCACGGTCCGCGGCAGCCGCAGCTCGCGCACGATGACCGAGGTGTCGGAGCCGTCCGGTGAGACGAGCACCCGGAGCACGTCGACGGTCGGCAACGCCCGGCTGCCGGCCGCGAGCGACACGGTGGCGGAGAGGGCCAGCAGGACCGCGGCGCCGGCCAGCGCGGCCGCCCGGCGCCGTCGGCTCAGCGACGCGGCGCCGACCGGCGACGGGGGAGCGCCCGTGGTCGCCGGAGAGCCGCCGCTGTGCACGACGGCAACTTAGGTAAGCCTTACCTCAGTGTCAAAACGGACGTCGGCCGCCCGGCCGCGTCAGCGGTCCCGGTGCGTGTCGTCCACGCGGTCGTCCACGGCACCGTGCCGGAGCAGGTTCGTGATGGCCAGGCCCAGGCCGCCCCAGAGCACGAGCATCGCCACGACCATCATCACGATCGCCTCGGCGCTCACCGGTGGCTCCCTTCGTCCGAGCTCGTGCCGCCGACCCGGCCCGGCGAGGAGCCGGCCGCCGGCGGAGCCGATGGGTCGGCGCCCGGTGGCGGCCCGTCGAGGTGCGTGCCGGTGCGCCACGGCAGCCGGGCCAGGACCAGCCCCAGCAGCGGCAGTGCGACGACCAGCACCCACCCGAAGCCGACGAGCAGCCACGTCGGGTAGTCCTCGTACGGCGCGTCGAGGTCGTCCCGCAGGGCGAGGACCAGCACGATGCCCAGCCCCGCCGGCGCGACGACGCTGGTGAGCACGCGCCAGCCGGTGCCGACCCGCGGCCGGCCGTGGACGTTGAGGTGCTGGCTGAGAGTGCCCAGTGCCCGCAGCGCGTACGCCACCACGAGCATGCTGATCAGCGCCACGACGAGGATGCCGTACTGGTTGACGAAGTGGTCGACGACGTCGAGCACGTAGATGCCGCTGGTCGTGCTGAACAGCGCCAGGCTCAGCACCGCGGCCGGGATGCCGACGGCCAGCGTCGCGGTCAGCCGGCTGGTGTCGACCTTGTCGCGGACCGCGGAGATCACGACCTCGATGACGCTGATGAGCGAGGTGAGGCCGGCGATGACGAGCGACCCGAAGAACAGGACGCCCAGCAGCGCGCCCGCCGGGGCCTCGTTGATGATCGTCGGGAAGGCGATGAACGCGAGGCCGATGCCGTCGCTGGCGACCTCGCCGACGGCGACCTGCTGTGCCTGCGCCATGAAGCCGAGCGCGGCGAATACGCCGATGCCCGCGAGCAGCTCGAATCCCGAGTTGGAGAAGCCGACGACGAGCCCCGAGCCGACCATGTCCTCGCGGCGGCGCACGTACGAGGCGTAGGTGATCATGATGCCGAAGCCGACCGAGAGCGAGAAGAAGATCTGGCCGAACGCGGCGGCCCACACCGACGCCGACGTGAGCGCCGACCAGTCGGGGGTGAACAGCGCGTCGAGCCCGCCCGCGGCGCCCGGCAGCAGCAGCGCCTGCACGACGAGGGCGGCGAACGCCAGCACCAGCACCGGGATGAAGACCAGTGACGTGACGCCGATGCCGCGCTGGACGCCGAGCGCCATGATGACCAGCACGGCGAGCCACACGACCGCGAGCGGCGCGAGCACCCCTGGCACAGGGTCGGCCGTGACGGCGACGTCGCCGACCTGCAGGAACTCGCCGAAGAAGAACGCCTCCGGGTCGGTGCCCCACGCCTTGTCGAACGAGAACAGCGTGTACCGCAGGGCCCATGCGAGCACCGCGGCGTAGTAGACGGCGATGACGAAGCAGATGCCGACCTGCCACCAGCCCAGCCCCTCGCTGCCGCGACGCAGCCGGGCGAACGACAGCGGCGCCGAGCCGCGGTGCCGGTGGCCGATGGCGTAGTCGAGCAGGAGGAACGGGATCCCGGCCGTCAGCAGCGCGACGAGGTACGGCAGCAGGAACGCTCCGCCGCCGTTCTCGTAGGCGATGTAGGGGAAGCGCCAGATGTTTCCCAGCCCGACCGCCGACCCGATCGCGGCGAGGATGAACACCCGCCGCGAGCTGAACGCGCCGCGCCGGTGCTCCTCGTCCGCGTGCCCGGGCGCCTCTGCTGTCGTCGTCATCGGACCTCCTGCCGTCGCCGTGGAGCGTCGTCACGATATGTCCGGGAAGGTCACCGCAGGACGCCGGGCTGCCGGCGTGGACGTGGGTCGAGACAGCGGTGCAGGAGAGCGGTCGCGCGTGTCGAACCTCCGCGCTCATGCGCCGCACCCTGCTCACCGCCGCCGCTGGCCTCACGCTCGCGGCCGCCGTCCTCGCCCCGACCGCCGCGGGCTCGCCGCTCGAGCCGCCGCGCGAGCAGTGGTTCGCCAGCAACGAGGCGCAGGACGGCCGCGGCCACTGGTCGTCGGGGGACCGCGTGCGCGTCGACGAGGCGTGCCTGTCGCTGCCCGCGGAGGAGCAGGGGGCGTGCTCGCTCGAGGCGCTGCGGAACAAGAGCCACGTCGTCGTCGCCTTCGTCGACAGCGGCATCAACCCGTACGCGCAGGACTTCCGCGCGCCGGAGTACGTGCACCACCCGTCGACGTACGTCGAGGGCTTCCCGGTCGATGCCGCCGCCCTGCCGCTGTCGCTGAGCCTCGCCGACGACGCCGGCTACGCCGCCGCGCGGCAGGCCGACGACGCGACGTGGCAGGGCGTGAAGCGCAGTCAGCTGCGGTGGATCCCGGGCACCCGCATCATCGGCGGGCTCTCGGTCGCGGCCGGCGGCACCGGTCTCGGCAGCTGGCCCGAGCGGCCGCTGCTCGACGACAACGGCCACGGCACCGGGGTCGCCAGCGTCGCGGCCGGCCAGTGGTACGGCAGCAACCCGGACGCCCTCGTCGTCATGGTCGAGGGGCTCGGCTTCGCCGGCGTGAGGTGGGCGGCGTCGCAACCGTGGATCGACGTCGTCAGCAACTCGTGGGGGCCGGGCCTGCCGGGCCGCGCCGACATCCCGGACCGCGCGTCGACCGATGCCACGAAGGCCGCCGTCGAGGCCGGGACGTCGATCCTGTTCTCCTCCGGCAACGGCATGCGCAACACGAACTCCTCCACCGTGCCGTTCCCGGCCGGCACCGACCCGTGCCGGTGCAAGACGCCGACCCACAACGCGACGTTCACCGCGAACGGCTCGGGACCGTCATGGCACCTCACGGTCGGTGCGGTGTCGCCGGTCAACGGCCAGCCGCACTGGTGGCACGGCGTGCCGGTCGACGTCGCGTCGTTCGGCTCGAAGTGGCGCGCCGCGGCGGGCGACGGCGTGCAGCTCGGCGACAGTCGCGACTTCGGTGGGACGTCCTGCGCCACGCCCGTCACGGCCGGGGTGCTGTCGGCGCTCGTGCAGCGCGGTCGCGAGGTGCTCGGCGACGTCACCGAGGGCCCGGAGCCGGGCGGCGTGGTGGCGGCCGGCGCCGCCCCCGGTGGCGACGGCCCGCTCGCCGATGGCGCGCTCACCCGCGCCGAGGCCGAGCGCGTCCTGGTGACGAGCGCGCAGCCGCACGAGGCCACGCCGGAGCAGCTGACGTGGGACTACGCGGTCGAGCCGACGACCGACGCGTACTGGGTCCAGCAGGGCTACGGCGTCGTCGACGCGCCGGCGAAGGCACGCGCGCTCGAGACGCTGCTGGGGCTGCGGCCGCTCGCCGACCGGGCCGACGTCGACGCCTGGATGCAGGCGACCGACGCCGTCCGGGACGCGTACTACGAGACCCCGTAGGCGCGGGCCCGGGCGACGGGCCGGTGCCGCAGTACCGTCCGAGGATGTCGCTGTCGGACTACCCCCGCTACCCGCTGCTGTTCGGGCCGTCGCCCGTGCACCGGCTCGACCGGCTTACCGAGCACCTCGGCGGCGCCGCCGTCTGGGCCAAGCGCGAGGACTGCAACTCCGGCATCGCGTACGGCGGCAACAAGACGCGCAAGCTCGAGTACCTCCTCGCCGACGCCCTGGACAGGGGCTGCGACACGCTGGTGTCGATCGGTGGTGTGCAGAGCAACCACACCCGGCAGGTCGCCGCCGTCGCCGCTCGCGCCGGCCTGCGGTGCGTGCTCGTGCAGGAGAGCTGGGTCGACTGGCCCGACGCCGTCTACGACAAGGTCGGCAACATCCTCATCAGCCGGCTGGCCGGCGCCGACGTCCGGCTGGTGAAGGCCGGGTTCGGCATCGGGTTCAAGGAGAGCTGGGAGACGGCGCTGCGCGAGATCGAGGAGCGCGGCGGGACGCCGTACGCGATCCCGGCGGGCGCGTCGGACCACCCGCTCGGCGGGCACGGCTTCGCCCGCTGGGCGTTCGAGCTGGCCGAGCAGGAGGCGGAGCTCGGCGTCTTCTTCGACACCGTCGTCGTCTGCTCGGTGACCGGCTCGACGCAGGCCGGCATGGTCGCCGGCTTCGCGCTGGCCGAGGAGCAGGGCGCGCGGCCGCGGCGGGTGCTCGGCGTCGACGCCTCCGCCAAACCGGCCGAGACGCGGGACGCGATCCTGCGCATCGCCCGCCGCACGGCCGAGGCCATCGGCCTGCAGCGCGAGCTCGCTGCCGACGACGTCGAGCTCGACGAGCGCTACCACGGCGGCGTCTACGGCATCCCGGACGACGCGACACTCCGCGCGATGGAGCTCGCCGCGCGCACCGAGGGAATGGTCACCGACCCGGTGTACGAGGGGAAGTCGATGGCAGCGGTGATCGACCTCGTCGGGCGCGGGGAGATCGACCCCGGCTCGACGGTGCTGTTCGCGCACCTCGGCGGGCAGCCGGCGTTGAACGGCTACAGCGCGCTGTTCAGCTGAGGCGTCGTCCTGGGTGGCGGCCGCGCCTGCGCCAGGCGGCGAGCCACGTCACTTCCGGTCCCGCAGCAACATCATCCGGCCCCGTTGATGTTGCTGCGGGACAGGAAGTGCCGGCCGCCGTGGGATGGGCTACCTCTCCGGCCGCCGCCAGCACCGCCTCGACGACGACGTCCGGTGCCGGCGCCGTGTCGCTGACGCCCCTCCCCGTACGACGCGGCATGCGTCAGCGCTCGGCCCGGCAGGAGTGCGTGCGAGATCCTCAGCCGACCGGCACGCGCGAGCCTCGACCGGTCGCTGTCAGAAGTCGGGTGCGGGCCAGCCGTTGTTGGGGTCGGGCGGGTCTGGTGGTGGCTGGGCTGCCTGTTCGGGCATCCGGAGGTCGGCGTTGCGGTCCTCGAAGACCAGGCCGTGCAGGGCGAGGTCGAGCTGGTCGGTGTCGGGTGGGCCGGCGTCGTCGAGCTGGGGTGGTCGGGGTGGTTCGAGCCGGGCGCCGGCCGGTAGGGCCGGGGGTGGTTCGTGCTGTGCGGGGGAGAGGTACTCGCGGCCGGACGGTGATCGCCACAGGG
>DATMJH010000457.1:0-14991 GCA_035554015.1 Mycobacteriales bacterium | reverse complement strand
TAGCTGTACTGCCCGGTGCCGCGGGTGCCCGCGACGGCGTTGCGCGCGACGGCGACCAGGTCGCCGAGCACCGCGCTCGCGGTCGGCGCGCCACCGGCGCCGGGGCCGTAGAACATCAGCCGGCCGGCGCTCTCCGCCTCGACGAACACGGCGTTGTAGGCCTCCCGGACGCTGCCGAGCGGGTGGGTGCGGGGGATCATCGCCGGGTGCACCCGGGCGGTGACCGCGTCGCCGTCACGCTCGGCGATGGCCAGCAGCTTGACCACGCACCCCATCGCCCGGGCGCTCGCGACGTCCGCGGCGGTGACGCCGGTGATGCCCTCGCGGTGCACGTCGGCGGCCACCACCTCGGTGTGGAACGCCAGCCCGGCGAGGATCGCGGCCTTCGCCGCGGCGTCGAAGCCCTCGACGTCGGCCGTCGGGTCGGCCTCGGCGTAGCCGAGGGCGGTGGCCTCGTCGAGCGCATCGGTGAAGCCCGCTCCCGACTCGTCCATGCGGGTGAGGATGAAGTTCGTGGTGCCGTTGACGATGCCGAGCACCCGCCGGATGTGGTCGCCGGCCAGCGACTCGCGAAGCGGGCGCAGCAGGGGGATCGCGCCGGCGACGCTGGCCTCGTAGTACAGGTCGGCGCCGCCACGGGCGGCGGCGGCGTGCAGCGTCGCGCCGTCCTCGGCCAGCAGCGCCTTGTTGGCGGTGACGACGCCCTTGCCGGCCTCGAGCGCGCGCACGATGAGCCCGCGGGCCGGCTCGATGCCGCCGATGACCTCGACGACCAGGTCGACGTCGTCGCGGGCGACCAGGCTCTCGGCGTCGGTGGTGAACAGACCCTCGTCGACGGGCAGGTCGCGAGCCCGCCCGAGCCGGCGCACGGCGATGCCGGCCAGCTCGAGCGGCGCGCCGACACGCGCGGCGAGGTCGTCGCCGGAGGTGTGCAGCAGCCGCACGACCTCGGACCCGACCGTGCCGCAGCCGAGCAGCGCCACCCGCAGCGGGGCGGGGGCGCTCACACGACCCTCACCGGTGCGGAGTGGTCGCCGTCGCAGCAGGTGCACCGGCGGCTCGGCGGCTGGCGGGCGACCGCCGCTCGCCGGGCGCGGGTCGCGCCGTACGCCAGGGCGGCGATCGCCGCAGCGGCGAAGAGGGCAGCCGCCACCGGTCCGGCGACCTCGGCGAGCACGATGCCCAGCACGAGCAGCACACCGGCGAGCGCGAGCAGGAAGAGCACCGCCAGGTGCCGCGGGACGGCCGTCACGGCACGTCCAGGGCGAACAGGTCGTCCTCGGTCTCGCGTCGCACGATGACGCGCGCCTGCCCGTTCAGCACCGCGACGACGGGCGGTCGCGGGACGTGGTTGTAGTTGCTGGCCATCGACCGGTGGTACGCGCCGGAGGCGGGTACGGCCACCAGGTCGCCGGGGGCGAGGTCGCTCGGCAGCGGCACGTCGTGCGCGACGATGTCGCCGCTCTCGCAGTGCTTGCCGCACAGCGTCACGTTGGCCGGCTCTGCGGCGGTCGTGCGGCTGGCGAGCACGGCGGTGTAGCGCGCGTCGTACAGCGCGGTGCGGATGTTGTCGCTCATGCCGCCGTCGACGCTGACGTAGGTGCGCAGACCGGGGAGCTCCTTGACGGTGCCGACCTCGTAGACCGTGACGGTCGTCGGGCCGCTGATGGCGCGGCCGGGCTCGACCGCCAGGTGCGGGACCGGCAGGCCGACCGCGTCGCACTCGCGCTCGACGATGCGGCGCAGGCCGTCGGCGTACTCCTGGACGTCCATGGGGTCGTCGGCCGCGGTGTACGCGATGCCCTGCCCGCCGCCGAGGTCGAGCTCGGCCAGCACGACGCCGTGCTCGTCCCGCACGGCGGCGAGCATCGCGACCATGCGGTGCGCCGCGAGCTTGAAGCCGTGCACGTCGAAGATGTGCGAGCCGATGTGGCAGTGGATGCCCACCAGGTCGAGCTGGGGCAGGGCCAGCACCCGGCGCACCGCCTCGGCCGCTGCGCCGCTGGCCAGGCTGAAGCCGAACTTCTGGTCCTCCTGGCCGGTCTGCACGTACTCGTGCGTGTGCGCCTCGACCCCGGGGGTCACCCGCACGTAGCAGCGCTGCCGGACGCCGAGCCGATCGGCGACGGCTGCCAGGCGCACGATCTCGTCGAACGAGTCGACGACGAACCGGCCGACGCCGGCGGTGACCCCGCGCTCGATCTCCGCGACGGACTTGTTGTTGCCGTGGAACACGATGCGCTCGGCGGGCATGCCGCCGCGCAGCGCGACCGCGAGCTCGCCTCCGGTGGAGACGTCGATGGACAGGCCCTCCTCTGCCACCCACCGGGCGACGGCGAGGCACAGGAAGGCCTTGGCGGCGTAGTAGACGGTGCCGCCCTCGAACGCCGAGCGCCACTGCCGGCAGCGCTCGCGGAAGTCGCGCTCGTCGAGCACGTAGGCCGGCGTCCCGAACTGCTCGGCCAGGTCGCGCACGTCCACTCCGCCGATGCGCAGCGCGCCGTCGGGACCGCGCTCGGCGGTGCGCGGCCAGACCACGGGGTCGAGGTCGACGCCGGGCCGGTGCGTGGTCACAGGGGAGCTCTGCACGCTGCTCGTCACCACGCCGCCTCCGGTCGGTGTCGCAGCGCCCGGCGCCCGGGCTCCTGCGTCGCCCGACACCGGGCGCAGCTGCCGCTCACATGCGCTCCGGCGCGGTGACGCCGAGCAGGCGCAGCCCGTTCTCGAGCACCACGCGGGTGGCCCGCCACAGCAGCAGCCGCGCGACGTGGGTGCCGGTGACCTCCTCGTCGCCGCGCGGCAGCACGCGGCACTCGTCCTTCTCGTCGAACCAGCGCTGCGCGGCCTTGGCGACCTTCTCCTCGAGGTACCGCGCCACGCGGTGCGGCTCCCGCAGCGTCGCCGCCGTCGCCACCACGTGCGGGAACTCGGCGAGCGCCTTGAGCAGCTCCGCCTCGAGCGGGTGCGCGAGCAGGGAGACGTCGACCTGCGCCGGGTCGGGCACCGGGATGCCCAGCTCGGCGGCGTTGCGCAGGATGCTCGCGGCGCGCGTGGCGGCGTACTGCACGTAGAACACCGGGTTGTCGGACGTGCGGCGCGTGACCAGCTCGACGTCGAGATCGAGGGTGGAGTCGGCGGAGGACCGCGCGAGCGTGTACCGCGCGGCGTCCGCACCCGTCATCTCGACGAGGTCCTCGAGCGTGACGATGGTGCCGGCGCGCTTGCTCATCCGCACCGGCTCGCCGCCCCGGAGCACGTTCACGAGCTGGCCGATGAGCACCTGGATCGCGGTGTCGGGGTCGTCGCCGGCGCACGCGGCGAGCGCTCGCAGCCGCTGCACGTAGCCGTGGTGGTCGGCGCCGAGCAGGTAGATGCAGGTGTCGAACCCGCGCGACCGCTTGTCGACGTAGTAGGCGGCGTCGGACAGGAAGTAGGTGCCGCTGCCGTCGCTCTTGACGAGTACGCGGTCCTTGTCGTCGCCGAAGTCGGTGGTGCGCAGCCACACCGCGCCGTCGGCGTCGAAGACGTGACCCTGCTCGCGCAGCCGTGCGAGCGCCTTCTCGACCGCACCCGACTCCGCCAGCGACTGCTCCGAGAACCAGACGTCGAAGTCGACGCCGAAGCGAGACAGCGACGCGCGGATCTCCTCGAGAGCGACCGCCAGACCGATCTCGCGGAACCGCACGAGCGCCTGCTCGCGCGGCAGCACCAGCGCGTCGGGCTCGGCCTCGAGCACGCGCTTGGCCCACTCGCCGACGTACGTGCCGGCGTAGCCGTCGGGAGGCGTCGGCTCGCCCAGGGCGGCCGCCAGCAGCGACTCGGCGAAGCGGTCGATCTGCACGCCGGCGTCGTTGACGTAGTACTCGCGGACGACGTCCGCGCCGCTGGCCTCCAGCAGCCGCGCCAGCGCGTCGCCGACGGCAGCCCACCGCACACCGCCGATGTGGATCGGACCGGTCGGGTTGGCGCTGACGAACTCCACGTTCACGCGGGTGCCGGCGGCGCTGTCGTTGCGCCCGTACGCCTCGCCTGCCGCGACGACGTCGAGCGCGACCCGGCCGAGCGCCGCCTCCGCCAGCCGGACGTTGAGGAAGCCGGGGCCGGCGACGTCGACCGACGCGATGCCGGCGGCGGCACGCAGCCGCGCGGCCACGACCTCGGCGACCTCGCGCGGCGGCCGGCCGGCGGGCTTGGCGAGGGTGAGCGCGACGTTGGTGGCGTAGTCGCCGTGGTCCTTGCTGCGCGGCCGCTCGACCGTGACCTGCTCGGGCACCGGCACGGCGAGCTCACCGGCGTCGACCGCCGCGGCGACGGCGGCGCGCACGGCGGCGCCGAGCACGTCAGGGGTCACCGCCCCAGGCTATGCCGTCCCGCGGGAGCGGTCGCGCGTGTTCCTCACCGCGTCGGCACGGACGGGTGCGGGTGCCGTCGCCGGGGCTCTCCTAGACTCCGGCCGACCGGGCCGGAACGCCGCCCGGGCGCCGCTCGTCGAGCCCGGTGGCAGACCCACCGGCCCGCGCGGCCGCACCCGACTCGCCAGGACGGTCCGTACATGGCTAAGCGCAACCGCACGCCCGCTGCCTCGGGGCGCGCCCGGTCGGCGCCGGTGCAGGTCAAGAAGCCCTTCCCGTGGGGGACGGTTCTCGTCTCGGTGGTGCTCGCAGCGCTGCTCATCGGGATCGTCGTGTACGCCTTCATGAACCAGGGCAGCGGCGTGCGGGACCTGCTCGCCGAGGACGACGAGAGCTTCGACGGGCTGATCACGCTCGGGGAGCCGTCGCGCGACCACGTCGACGGCACGGTCGACTACGAGAACTACCCCGAGCGCCCGCCGGCCGGCGGGGAGCACAGCTCGGTGCCGCAGCAGTGCCAGGTGTACGAGGAGGAGATCGCGCCGGAGCACGCGGTGCACTCCCTTGAGCACGGCGCCGTCTGGGTGACGTACTCGCCGGACCTGCCCGACGACCAGGTGCAGATCCTCGTCGACGAGGTGGAGGGCGACCCGCACCGGCTGCTGAGCCCGCTGGAGGGCCAGCAGGCCCCGGTCGTCGTCACGGCGTGGGGGCGTCAGCTCGAGCTCGAGTCCGCTGAGGACGGCGACCTCGAGCGCTTCCTCGACGTCTACACCAACGGACGTCAGACACCGGAGCGCGGCGCTCCCTGCGCCGGCACGACGTCGACCGGTCGTGGCGATCTCGGCACCACGCCGGGCGCCGAGGCGTCCATCCCGGCGGCGGACGACCCGGCCGAGCAGCCGCCTGCCCCGACGCCGACCGCGACGACCTCGCCGTCGGGCTGACGTCCCACGGGCTGACGGGCGCCCGCTCGCACGGTCGATCCGCCGGGGTACCTGGCCGGGTGCCCCGTCGTGAACCTGGAGATGGCGGCCCTGCAGCGCTGACCAGCTGGTCGGCGGCTCCCTGGACGAGGCGGTGCGGCGGCTGCGCCGCGAGCTCGAGCGCCGTGGCGTCCGCGGGCTCGCGTGCGAGGTGCGCTTCCGCCGCCAAGACGGCGCCACCTGCTACGGCGACCTGTGGTGCCCGCAGGCCCGGGTGCTGGCCGAGGTCGACGGCTTCCTCACCCATGCCGTGCGGGAGCGGTTCCGCGCCGACCGGCGCCGCGACCGGTGGATGGCGTCCGGGCGGGTGATCATGGTGCGACGCCTGAGCACGGACCCGGCGCCGGCCGCACCATGATCACCCGGGTGGGGCGGAGGCCGGTCAGTCCGGCGGGAGGCCGGCCAGCCGGCGGACGGTGGCGATGAGCTCGTCGGGGTCGAACGGCTTGGTCAGGTAGGCGTCGACGCCGATGCGGTCACCGCGCTGCAGGTCGGCCTCCTGCGCGCGGGCGGACAGGAGCACGACCTTCACGCCGGCCGTGCGGGGATCGGAGCGCAGCCGGCTCGCGGCCTCCCAGCCGTCGAGCCTCGGCATCATGATGTCGAGCGTCACGACGACGGGGTCGAACTCGACGACCTTCTCGAGGCAGTCCTCGCCGTCGACCGCCGTCGCCACCTCGAAGCCCTCGAGCTCGAGGTTCACGGTGATGAGCTGGCGGATGACGTCGTCGTCGTCCACGACGAGGACGCGGCCGAGGCTGCCGGACATGCCGCGGGAGGCTACCTCCGCGACGCCGTCGGGTCGGCGCGACAGGCGGTGCGCGCTGGTAGCGTCTGCAGCCGCCCGGGCCCCCGTAGCTCAGGGGATAGAGCACCGCCCTCCGGAGGCGGGTGCGCAGGTTCGAATCCTGCCGGGGGCACTCACGTGCACCGGCGGTCGAGCGACGCCGGGTCGGCCAGGCTCGCCCGTACCAGCCTCGCCAGCTTCGCGGCGTGCGCGCCGTCGACCAGCCGGTGGTCCGACGTCGCGGTCATGACCAGCTGCGGACGCACCACCACCTCGCCGTCCACGGCCATGGGGGCGTCCGCGACGGCGCCGACGCACACGTACAACGGCACGCGCGCGAACGGCACCGGCGCCACGTAGCCCTCGTCGAGGCCGAGCGAGCCGATGTTCGTGACGAACAGCGACCCCAGCGGGTGGGCGGGCTGACCGAACGCCGGCACGCCCAGGCCGCCGTTGAGCAGCGAGGCCGTCGCCACGACCGGCCGCATCGCCCACCACGGCACGGCGTGCGCGATGCCGGTCGTCGTGGCGTGTGCGCGGTCCTGCCGCTGGCGCAGCCGCACCGCACCGGCCTCGAGCTCGGCGGCGACCTCGACGACGGTCTTGCGGTCGACGGCGCCCACCTTCGTCGGCGCGAGGTCGTCCCCCTGGCCGATGTCGACGGCGAACGCGACGTCGTACGCGGTGAACGGCACGATACGACCGAGCACCACCCGGGCGTGGAAGGCGGGCACCTGCTCCACCGCGCGCTGGAACGCGACGCCGACGACGACCCCCGGCGTGACCCGCACGCCGGACCGCGCGGTCGCGTCGCGGCAGTAGTCGAGCACGGCGGTCGCGTCGACGGCCATCCGCGCGTGCAGCCGGCTCTCGCGCGGCGCCCGCCACGTCGCGACCGCGATCTTGCGACGGGCACTGGTCCGGCGGGGCACCGCCCTACCCTTCCACCGCCCGGCCGCGGCCACGCCTCAGCACGTCGTCGGAGCGGGGACGGCCAGGTCGACCAGGTACGCGGTGACGCGGTCACGCACGCAGCGGCCCGCGCTGCTGCGGTAGACGGTGTGGCCGTCGCCCTCGACGCTGATCAGCACGTCCGTCGCCAGCTGCGCCGACAGCGCCCGCGCCCAGGCGTACGGCGTCGCGGGGTCGCGGGTCGTCGCGAGCACGAGCACCGGCGGGGCCTGCGGCGCGGTGACCGCCGCCGGCGCGCGGTCGGCCTGCTCCGGCCAGACGGCGCAGCCGAGGCCGGACAGCGCGATCGCCGGCCCGAACCTCGGGGCCGTCTCGCGGACGCGCTCCGCGAGCGCCAGGTACGGCGCCGGCTCCCGCGGCCACGGCCGGTCCGTGCAGTTGACGGCGAGGTTCGCCTCGCTCGAGCCGGTGTAGCCGTCCTCCGTGCGGTCGAGGTAGGCGTCGGACAGCGCCAGCAGCACCGACCCGTCCCCCCGCTGGGCAGCGGCGAGCCCGGCCGCCACCGCCGGCCAGCCGCTCGCGCGGCTGTAGAGGCCGGCGCCCACCCCCAGCGAGAACTCGGCCGGCCCGAGCCGGCGAGGCCCGTCGGCCGGGAGCGGGGCCTCGTCCACCCGGGCGGCCAGCGCGTCGTAGGCCGCGCCGAGATCGGCGTGCCGGCTGCGCGGGACGGCCGCGCGGAAGGCGCACCCCGCACGCTCGCAGTGGTCGAGGAAGGCGCCGAGCGCGCGGTCGAAGCCACCGGCCTGGCCCTCGAGCAGTCGGTCCCACGACAGCGTCGGGTCGAGCGGGCTGTCGAGCACCATGGCCCGCACCCGGCCCGGGAACTGCCGCAGGTACTCCAGGCCGATGCTCGTGCCGTAGGAGTAGCCGAGGTAGGTGAGCTGCGCCTCGCCCAGGGCGGCGCGCAGCGCGTCGAGGTCGCGCGCGACGGCGTCGGTCGAGACGTGCGGCAGC
Organism: Mycobacteriales bacterium; assembly: GCA_035554015.1. Taxonomy (GTDB): domain Bacteria; phylum Actinomycetota; class Actinomycetes; order Mycobacteriales; family SCTD01; genus DATLGD01. The sequence goes on along the minus strand of DATMJH010000457.1, from coordinate 6,940 downwards.
AGCCAGCCCGTCGTGCGGGCGCACGCGCCGGCCAGCCGGCGCGCGCCCTCCTGCAGCGCGCGCAGCTCCGCGTCGTCATCGGGATCGGGGTCGATGGCGACGAGCGCGTCCATCTCCGCCGTGCCGAGGCACTTCACCGGGACGCTGCGCCCGACGCCGCGCGGGTCGAAGGCGACCAGGTCGAAGCGGTCGCGGACGGCGCGCGGCAGCGCCTGCCAGGCGCGCTGCAGGTACTCGACCGCCGAGCTCCCCGGCCCGCCCGGGTTGACGACGAGCGACCCGGCGCGGCGCGCCGGGTCGCCGGCCGGCCGGCGGGTCACGGCCAGCTCGACGGTCACGCCGGGCCGCTCCTGCGGGTCCACCGCCACCGGCAGCGTCGCGCACTGGAAGCCGTCGTCGCACGGCTGCCAGCGCAGGGTGACGGGCGACGGTGCCGGCGCAGGAGGCGCCGGCGTCGTCGCAGGCGGTGCCGACGGCGTACCGGGCGCGGTGGTCGCGGCCGTGGCCGGGTCCTCCGGTGCGGCGCCGCCGTCGGTGCAGCCGGCCGCGAGCACGCCGGCCGCCAGCAGCAGCGCGACGGCAGGGACGGGACGGCGCACGCAAGCATCCTGCGGCACGGCGAGGTGCGCGGCACCGGTGCGCGGGTAGGCCCTGCTGCGCCGAGCCCGTGACGAGTAGCCTGAGCGGTCGGCGACGAAGCCAGCGGACCAGAGCGGAAGAGGCGAGTTCGAGCGTGTCGACGCAGCCGGGCCAGCAGACGGACTTCGGTGCCAACGAGTGGCTCGTCTACGAGATGCACCAGCAGTACCTGCGCGACCCGCAGAGCGTCCCGCCCGTGTGGCGCGAGTTCCTGTCCGACTACAAGCCCGAGGGTCCCTCCGGCGGGCAGCCGCAGAGCGGCAACGGGTCTCCGGGTGCCCGGTCGGAGCCGACGCAGGCGCCCGCACCGGGAGCGCAGCAGGCGCCGGCGAAGCAGCCGCCGAGCGGCAGCGGCCCGAGCGGCGGCGCTGCCCCGGCCACCGGCTCGCAGGGCGGCCCGCCTGCGGCCCCGGCTCCGGAGCAGCAGACCGCACAGCAGGCTCCCGCGGCGACGACCGGTGCCGGCCAGCAGCCGGCAGCCGGGGGCGCCGAGCCGGCGCGGGCGGAGAAGCCGGCGACGTCGGAGAAGAAGCCCGGGCCCGCCCCGGCGGAGGGAGCGCAGACCACGGCGCTGCGCGGCGCCGCGGCGCGCGTCGTCTCCAACATGGAGAGCTCGCTCGAGGTGCCGACCGCGACGAGCGTGCGCAGCGTCCCGGCGAAGCTGCTCGCCGACAACCGCATCGTCGTCAACAGCCACCTCAAGCGCTCGCGCGGCGGCAAGGTCTCCTTCACGCACCTGATCGGCTACGCGCTGGTGCGGGCCGTCGCCGACGTGCCGGTCATGAACTCCTCGTTCGCGGAGGTCGACGGCAAGCCGGTCGTCGTCCAGCCGGAGCACGTCGGTCTGGGCCTGGCCATCGACCTGCAGAACCCCAACGGCACGCGGTCGCTCGTCGTCGCCGCCATCAAGCGCGCCGACACGATGGACTTCGCCACCTACTGGGCGGCCTACGAGGACATCGTCCGCCGAGCCCGTGCCGGCAAGCTCACGACGGAGGACTTCCAGGGCACGACCATCAGCCTCACCAACCCCGGCGGCATCGGCACGGTGCACTCGGTGCCGCGGCTCATGCAGGGCCAGGGCGCCATCATCGGCGTCGGCGCCATGGAGTACCCGGCGGAGTTCCAGGGGATGAGCGAGGACACCCTCGCCGACCTGGCGGTGAGCAAGGTCATCACGCTCACCAGCACGTACGACCATCGCATCATCCAGGGCGCGCAGAGCGGCGAGTTCCTGCGCCGCATGCACCAGCTGCTGCTGGGCGAGGACGGCTTCTACGACGACGTCTTCCGCTCGCTGCGCATCCCGTACGTGCCGGTGCGCTGGGTGCCCGATCAGCAGCACTCGCACGAGGGCGACCTCGACAAGGCCACCCGCGTCAACGAGCTCATCCACGCCTACCGGGTGCGCGGCCACCTCATGGCCGACACCGACCCGCTCGAGTTCAAGGTGCGCAGCCACCCCGACCTCGACGTCGTCAACCACGGGCTGTCGCTGTGGGACCTCGACCGGGAGTTCCCGGTCGCGGGCTTCGCGGGCAAGCGCACGATGAAGCTGCGCGAGGTGCTCGGCGTCCTGCGCGACTCGTACTGCCGCACCGTCGGCATCGAGTACATGCACATCCAGGACCCGGCCGAGCGCAAGTGGCTGCAGGAGCGCATCGAGAAGAAGGCGCAGGCACCGGACCGGGACGAGCAGCTGCACGTGCTCAAGAAGCTCAACGCGGCCGAGGCCTTCGAGAGCTTCCTGCAGACCAAGTACGTCGGCCAGAAGCGGTTCTCGCTGGAGGGCGGCGAGTCGCTCATCCCGCTGCTCGACGGGGTGCTCCAGCGCGCCTGCGACGAGGGCCTGGACGAGGTCGCCGTCGCCATGCCGCACCGCGGCCGGCTCAACGTGCTCGCCAACATCGTCGGCAAGAGCTACGCCCAGATCTTCCGCGAGTTCGAGGGCAACATCGACCCGCGCACCGCGCACGGCTCGGGCGACGTGAAGTACCACCTCGGTGCTGAGGGGGGGTACACGAGCCCCCGCGGCGACGACATCGCCGTGAGCCTGCAGGCCAACCCCTCGCACCTCGAGGCGGTCAACCCGGTGCTCGAGGGCGTCGTGCGCGCCAAGCAGGACATGGTCAACAAGGGCGAGCAGGGCTTCACCGTGCTGCCCGTGCTGCTGCACGGCGACGCCGCGTTCGCCGGCCAGGGCGTCGTGGCCGAGACGCTGCAGATGGCGCAGCTGCGCGGCTACCGCACCGGCGGCACCGTGCACGTCGTCGTCAACAACCAGGTCGGGTTCACCACCGGGCCGCACTCGGCGCGGTCGTCGGTGTACGCCACCGACGTCGCGAAGATGGTGCAGGCGCCGATCTTCCACGTGAACGGCGACGACCCCGAGGCGTGCGTGCGCGTCGCGAAGCTGGCCGTCGACTACCGGCAGGCGTTCAAGAAGGACGTCGTCATCGACATGGTCTGCTACCGCCGTCGCGGGCACAGCGAGGTCGACGAGCCGTCGTTCACCCAGCCGCTGATGTACGACACCATCGAGGCCAAGCGCTCGGTGCGCAAGATCTACACCGAGAACCTCATCGGCCGCGGTGACATCACGGTCGAGGAGGCCGAGGCGGCGCTGCGCGACTACCAGGAGCAGCTCGAGAAGGTCTTCCAGGGCACCCGTGACGCCCAGGACGCCGAGCCGATGAACCCCGAGCCCGCGCCGACCGGTGAGGACGACCTGCAGACCGCCATCAGCCGGGAGGTCGTCAAGGCGATCGCCGACTCGCAGGTGTCGCTGCCCGAGGGCTTCACGCCGCACCCGCGGCTGCTGCCGCAGCTGCAGAAGCGCGCCAAGATGGTCGACGACGCGACGATCGACTGGGCGATGGGCGAGACACTCGCCTTCGGGTCGCTGCTGCTCGAGGGCCACCCGGTGCGGCTCGCCGGGCAGGACGCGCGACGCGGCACCTTCGGCCACCGGCACGCCGTCATCGTCGACCGGGAGAACGGCGGCGAGCACACGCCGCTGGCGCACCTGTCCGACGACCAGGCCCCGTTCTACGTCTACGACTCGCTGCTGTCGGAGTACGCGGCGATGGGCTTCGAGTACGGCTACGCCGTCGCGCGGCCGGATGCGCTGGTGCTGTGGGAGGCGCAGTTCGGCGACTTCGTCAACGGCGCGATGACGGTGGTCGACGAGTTCATCGCGGCCGGCGAGGCCAAGTGGGGCCAGCGCTCCGGCGTCGTGCTGCTGCTGCCGCACGGCTACGAGGGGCAGGGCCCCGACCACTCCTCCGCCCGGCTCGAGCGCTTCCTGCAGCTGTGCGCCGAGGACAACATGGTCGTCGCCGCACCGACGACGCCGGCGAACTACTTCCACCTGCTGCGCACGCAGGCGCTCCAGTCGCACAAGCGGCCGCTGGTCGTCATGTCGCCGAAGTCGATGCTGAGGCTGCGGGCCGCGGCCTCGGCGGTCGAGGAGTTCACCGAACGGGGCTTCAGCCCGGTGTTCGGCGAGCGAGACGACCTCGACCCGGCCGGTGTCCGGCGCGTCGTGCTCACCACCGGCAAGGTCCACTACGACCTGCTCGCCGCGCGGCGCAAGCGCGAGGACCGCTCGACGGCGCTGGTGCGCGTCGAGCGGCTCTACCCGCTGCCCGGCGAGGAGGTCGCCGACGTCCTCGCCGGCTTCCCCGACGCCACCGACGTCGTGTGGTGCCAGGAGGAGCCGGCGAACCAGGGCGCGTGGGCCTACATCGCCCTCAACCTGCCCGAGCACCTGCCGGAGGGCCGGCGGCTGCGGCGCGTGTCGCGCGCGTCGACGGCCTCACCCGCCGCGGGCTCGAGCAAGGTGCACGAGGCCGAGCAGGCGGCGCTCGTCGAGGCCGTGTTCTCGGACGGCCCGACCGGCTGAGGCGCGGTGTACTTCACCGACCGGGGCATCGAGGAGCTCGTGCAGCGGCGCGGCGAGGAGCAGGTCCGCCTGGACTGGCTCGCCGACCGGCTGCGCGAGTTCGTCGACCTCAATCCGCAGTTCGAGACGCCGGTCGAGCGGCTGGCCACCTGGCTGGCGCGGCTCGACGACGAGCCGGACTAGCGTGAGCGGTGTGAGCTCCCGGTCCCGCGCCCTGCGCCCCTACCTCGCCGTCGCCCTCGTCCCCGCGCTGCTGGCGCTGCTGGTGGGCGGGCCGAGGCTGGGCGGCATGCTCGCGGTCATGTGGTCGGTGCTCGTGCTGACCGTCGGCCTCGCTGCGACGTCGCGCCGCCCCGAGCGGCCGAACGCCTACCACCCGCGCGGGCGCCTGCACGGCTGACCGGCCCTCGGCGACCGGCTCACCAGCCGCCGGGCCGGTACCGCGGGTGGCCCGGCGCGTACGGCCCCCAGCGCGGGTCGTGAAGCGGCCGTGGCCGGCCCGTGCCGCGCAGCCTCCACACGAGAGCGGCGCCGACGACGAACCCGATGACGTGCGCGAGGTAGGCGACGCCGGTCGACTCGGTCAGCCCGGCGCCCTGCGCGTAGAGGTACTGCAGGACGAACCAGCTGCCCAGCACGACCCAGGCGGGCAGCCGCACCGGCAGGAAGAGCAGGAACGTCAGCAGCGACCACACCCGGGCCCGGGGGAACAGCACCAGGTACGCGCCGAGCACGCCGGCGATCGCCCCCGACGCGCCGACCAGCGGCTGCGTGCTGCCCGCGTCGGGCAGCGCGAAGCCGTAGGTCGCCGCGAAGCCGCAGGCGACGTAGAAGGCCAGGAAGCGCAGCCGTCCCAGCCGGTCCTCCACGTTGTTGCCGAACACGAACAGGAACAGCAGGTTGCCGGCCAGGTGCAGCCAGCCGCCGTGCAGGAACATGGCGGTGAGCACAGAGAGCACGGGGGACTTGTCGTAGTCCGGCTGCCCGGCCAGGCAGCCCAGCTCACCCGACCCTGGGTCGCGCGCCACCTCGCCGGTGGCGACGACGTCCTCCGGGTCGTTGCCGACGAGCTCGCTCGGCTTGGCCGCCCACTGGTCGAAGAAGGCGAGCTGCGCGCACAGCGAGGACGGGTCGTCGCTGCCGACGAGCGGCGCGAGCGCCACCGGGCTGGCGAGGAACGCGACGACGTTCGCGGCCAGGAGCAGCCGGGTCACCCACGGCGTGCGCCGCGTCGGGTTGACGTCGTGGACCGGGATGACCACAGCAGTCAGGCGGTGAGCACGAGCTTGCCGACGACGTCGCCGCCGGCCAGCCGCTCGAAGGCGGTGCGGGCCTCGGCCAGCGGGAAGGCGGCGTCGACGAGCGGCCGGACGCCGGTGGCCGCGCAGAGCCGGAGCAGTGCCTCGAGCTCGTCGCGGGTGCCCATCGTCGACCCGACGACGCGCAGCTGCAGGAAGAACAGTCGAGACAGGTCCGCCGACGGGTCGGAGCCGGTGGTCGCCCCCGACACCACGAGCGTGCCGCCCGGTCGCAGCGACCTCATCGAGTGCGACCAGGTGGCCCGGCCGACGGTCTCCATGACGGCGTCCGCCCGCGACGGGAGCCGGGCACCGGGCTCGAACACCTCGTGCGCGCCCAGCTCGAGCGCGCGGGCGCGCTTGGCCTCGTCGCGGCTGGTCGCCCACACGACCATCCCGGCGGCGCGGGCCAGTGCGATCGCGGCCGTCGCGACACCGCCGCCCGCACCCTGCACGAGGACGCGGTCGCCGGGACGCAGGCCGCTCTGCGTGAAGAGCATCCGGTAGGCGGTGAGCCACGCCGTCGGCAGGCAGGCCGCCTCCTCGAACGACAGGTCGGCCGGCTTCGGCAGCAGGTTGCGCCGGGGCACGACCACCTGCTCGGCGAGGGCACCCTGGTAGCGCTCCGACAGGATGGTGCGCCGGGGGTCGAGGGTCTCGTCGCCGGTCCAGTCCGGGTCGCCGACGATCGCGTGCACGACGACCTCGTCGCCGTCGTCGGTGACCCCGGCGGCGTCGCAGCCGAGCGTCATCGGCAGCCGGTCCGCCGGCAGCCCGACGCCCTTGAGCGACCAGAGGTCGTGGTGGTTCAGCGACGCCGCGCGCACGTGCACGCGCGCCCAGCCGGGCGGCACCTCGGGCTCCGGGCGATCGCCCACGGTGAGGCCGGACAGCGGGTCGTCGGCGGACTGGCTGGTGCAGGAGACGGCGAGCACCCGGACACGCTAGGCGATGCCGCCGGAGCCCTCCCGACGGTTCCGGAGCGCGGCGGAGCCGTCGGGAGGGCTCCGGCGGCATCGCCTAGCGTGTCCGGGTGCTCGCCGTCTCCTGCACCAGCCAGTCCGCCGACGACCCGCTGTCCGGCCTCACCGTGGGCGAT
>DATMJH010000456.1:0-3605 GCA_035554015.1 Mycobacteriales bacterium | reverse complement strand
CTGCCGGCGCTGGTGCACGCCGTCGCGCTCGCGGCCAACGCGGGAGGCACCGCTGACCAGGTCACGCAGATCGCGCTCGAGCAGGTCGCGGAGCTCACCGGCTGGCGCAGCGGACGCGCCCTGGCCGCCGAGACCGGCTGGCTGTCCCGCCAGGGAGCGCCCACCGTCGGCCGGGGCGGCGTCGTCTCCCGGCTGCGAGCCCGTGCCGGGGCGCTGGCCGCCGCCGGCGGCGTGCCGCTGGCGGTCCGGCTCGTGGCCGGCCCGGACGCGGCCTGGTGCAGGCCGAGCCCGCCGGACGGGGCAGCGCCGGAGGGCCGGCACCTGGGTCTGGTCGTCGGTGTCCCCGTGCTCGTCGGCGACGAGCTGGTCGCCGTCCTGGAGTTCCTGCACGACGACCCGAGCGACGCGCCCGACGACGCCATGCTGGCGGCGCTGTCCTCGATCGGCGTGCAGCTGGCGCACGTGATCGGGCGGGAGCGGGACCGGCAGGCGCTGCTGGCCGCGGTCGCCCACGAGCGCGCGGTCATCGACCACGCCGGTGACGCCTACGTCGAGACCGACCCGGCCGGCTCGATCACGGCGTGGAACCCCAAGGCCGAGCAGATGTTCGGCTGGCGGGCCCTGGAGGTGCTCGGCCGGCCGGTCGGTCAGGTGCTCGTGCCGGCCAGGCTGCGGCCGGCGCACGAGCGGGGCATCGAGAAGGCCCTCGCGCGCGGGAGCTCCCACCTGGACGGCCAGGTCGTCCGGTTGCCGGCACTGCACCGGGACGGCCACGAGGTCCCGGTGGAGCTGTCCCTGTCGCTGCGCCCAGGTCCGGACGGCGCGTACGTGCAGGCCTTCCTGCGCGACGTCGCCGAGAGGGAGCGCACGGAACGCGAGATCCGGCGGCAACGCGACCTCCTCGACACCGTGCTCGACAGCCTGACCGACGGCGTCGTCGCCTGCGACGCCGAGGGGCGGCTGAGCCTGGTGAGCCGCTCCTACCTGGACCGGTGGGGGCTGCCCGACGACCCACGGCCGCCACAGGAGTGGCTGCGTGACCTGCAGCTGCTGGCGTCCGACGGCGTGACGCCGGTCCCGATCGAGCGGTCACCGCTGTTCCGCGCGCTGGCTGGCGAGTCCGTCGCCAGCGAGGAGCTGGTGATCGGCCGGCCAGGGGACCTGCGCCGATTCCGCTGCACGGCGCAGCCCCTGCTCACCGACGAGGGCGCCCGCCGGGGTGCCGTCTGTGTGCTGCACGACATCACCGAGCAGGTCGCCGCGCAGCGCTCGCTCACCGAGGTGGAGCGGACCGACCGGGTCTCCGGCCTGCCGAACGCGGCGGTGCTGCTGGACGCCCTCGCCGAGCTGCCCGCCCACGGCCGGTACACCCTGGTCCAGGTGCACCTCGAGGACCTGCCGGTGACCGTCGCCGGCGAGGGCGTGTCGGCCGGGGACGACCTCGTCTGCGCGGTCGGCGCTCGGCTCAGGTCCGTGGTGCGCGACGTCGACCTGGTCACGCACTCCGGTGCCGAGCGCTTCGCGGTACTGCTGCGCCACGACGCCAGGACCGACCCTCGCCACCTCGCCGAGCGCGTCCTCGACGCCGTCGCCGTGCACGAGGAGCCGGGCGGCGCGACCCGGCGGCTGCGCCTGTCGGCGGGGCTCGCTGCCGTGGACCGCGCCGCCCCGCAGCAGTCGGTGAGCCACAGCGAGCTCGCGCTGCAGACCGCCCGCACGTCCGCCGCCGGTCGGCTCGAGGTCTTCGCACCCGCAATGGCGGAGCAGCTCAAGGCACGCACGGCGCTGCGGCGCGACCTCGAGCGCGCGATCAGCGAAGACCAGCTCACACTGCGGTACCAGCCGCAGTTCGACCTCTCCACCGGCCGGATCCGCGGTGTCGAGGCGCTCGTCCGCTGGCAGCACCCCGTCCAGGGGCTGGTCCGCCCGGACGAGTTCATCCCGCTGGCCGAGGAGACCGGCCTCGTGCTGCCGCTCGGGCGATGGGTGCTGACCCAGACCTGCCGGCAGGCCGTGCGCTGGACGGCAGCGGGCCTGCCGCCGGTGCGCGTGTCGGTCAACGTGTCGGGACGTCAGCTCGTCGAGAGCTTCCCGGACGAGGTCGCCGCCGTCCTGGCCGCGACGGGCCTGCCGGCCGACCGGCTCGAGCTCGAGATGACCGAGACCGTGGCCGTCGCGAACGCTCCGATGGTGTCCGGTGTCCTGAACGAGCTGCGAAGTCTCGGGGTGCGCCTGGCCATCGACGACTTCGGGACCGGCTACTCCATGCTCGGACGGCTCCGGTCACTGCCGTTCACCCAGCTCAAGATCGACCGCAGCTTCGTGGACGAGATCGCCGGGCAGGGCTCGGCGCCGCTGGTGCGCGCCATGCTGGCCATGGCCGACGGCCTGGGGCTCGACGTGGTGGCCGAAGGGGTCGAGACCCCCGACCAGCTGGCCTTCCTGCGCGACCACGGCTGTCCGGCCGCGCAGGGCTACCTGCTGGCGCGGCCGGTGGACGCCGACGAGGTGGCCGCCCTGCTGGTCCTGCCCGGTCCGCCACGCCCGTTCCTCGACCTCGCGGACCCCCGGCCGGTGCGCGCGACCCCCACCGACGTGGTCGACCTGCACGCTCTGCTCGCGGAGATCGAGCGGCTCACCGGCTTCGAGTCGGTGTACCTGACGCGTGTGCGGGACGGCGAGCAGCAGGTCGTCGCCGTGCGCAACACCGCCGACCTCGTCGTCGCGGACGGGGGACGCTGGCCGTGGGACACCTCGCTGTGCGCGACCGCGCTGCGCGACGGGTCCACCGCCATGTCGGACGTCGACGTCCGGTACGGCGACAACCTGCACGTGCTGGAGCTGGGCCTGGCCAGCTACCTCGGTGTCCCGATCCTGGGAGCGGACGGCGACGCCGTGGGAACGCTCTGCGCAGCGAGCACCTCGCGCATCGACGTGCCGGCCGAGACCCTCGCGGTGGTGCAGGTGTACGCCGGACTGGTGGCGCAGCAGCTGCTGGCCGACGGTGAGGTCGGTCAGCAGGCTGCCGCGACGTCGACAGCCGATCCGGGAAGGTCCGTCGGTCGGGCTGACGCGGACGGCGACCGGCACGACCGCCGAGCGCCGCATCACCGTCACGGTTCCCGCCCGACGCTGCGGGGGACGAGCACCGAGGGGGTCTGATCGGGCCGACGCACCCGGCCGGCGCCCGCTCAGCCGGGCTCGTGCTGCGCCGTCGCACCGACCTCGCCCGGCAGCCAGCCTGCCCGTCGTGCCTCCGCCACCGCCGCCAGCTGCGAGCGCACGCGCAGCTTGGTGAGAACGCCCCGGATCTGCGTGCGCACGGTCGACGTCGACACGACGAAGCGGTCCGCGATGTCCTCGGCAGCCACGCCGTCGACCAGCATCGCGAGCACCTGCGACTCGCGCGGGGTGAGGTGCTCGAACGGCTCGAGCCGCTCGCGCGAGGCTGCACGCCGACGCCGCGCCTCGGCGAGGATCTCGCGTCGCGCCTCGTCCGTCATGGCCGGTCGTCCCTCAGCCGCAGCGACGACCGCTTCGACCAGGTCGGCGAACGGCCGCGACTTCGACAGCACGGCCACCGCTCCTCGCTCGAGCACCGACGC
>DATMJH010000455.1:0-3703 GCA_035554015.1 Mycobacteriales bacterium | reverse complement strand
GTCGACGACCGCATCGAGCTCATCGGGGAGCCGGGTGAGCTCGGCGAGATCGTCGTGCGCGGACACAACGTCTTCAAGGGCTACCTCAACAAGCCCGACGCGACGGCGGCCGCGATCGTCGACGGGTGGTTCCGCACCGGCGACCTCGGCACCAAGGACGAGGACGGCTACGTCTCGATCGTCGACCGCAAGAAGGACATGGTCATCCGGGGCGGCTACAACGTGTACCCGCGGGAGATCGAGGAGACGCTGCTCCGGCACCCGGCGGTCGGGCAGGTCGCCGTCTTCGGACTGCCCGACCCGCAGTACGGCGAGGAGGTCAGCGCCGCCGTCGTCAAGGACCCGGCCGGCGGCGACGTCACCGAGGACGAGCTGCGCGACTGGGCCAAGAGCAAGCTGGCGGCCTACAAGTACCCACGGCGGATCTTCTTCACCGACAGCTTCCCGCTGGGCCCGTCGGGCAAGGTGCTCAAGCGCGAGCTCGTCGACCAGTACCGCGAGGCCTGACCCCTCCGCAGGGGAGGGGCGCCTACGCTGCGGTGCCGTGCTCGTCCTCGGTCTCGACACCAGCTCGCCCGCCGTCGGGGTCGCGCTGGTCGACCTCGAGCGGCAGGACGACGGCGGCGTCGCGTGGGGGCGCTCGGCGGTGTGGCAGCGCGTCGACGGGCAGCGCCACGGCGAGCTGCTCGCGACCGGGGTCGCCGCCGTCCTGGACGAGCTGCACGCGTCCCGCCGGTCGGTGGGCGCCGTCGCCGTCGGCGTCGGGCCGGGACCGTTCACCGGCCTGCGGGTCGGCATCGTGACCGGGCTGGCGCTCGCGGACGCGCTCGGCATCCCGGTGTACGGGTGCTGCTCCCTCGATGCCGTCGGCGTCTGGGACGACGACGCCCGGCGGGTGGTGGTGGCCGACGCGCGCCGGCGCGAGGTCTACTGGGCCGAGTACGACGACGCGGGCCAGCGCGTCGCCGGCCCCGGCGTGATGCCGCCGGCGGCGCTGGCCGACGCGCTCGGCGAGACCCAGTGGTCGGGGCGCGTCGTCGGCGACGGGGCCCTGCGGTACCGCGAGGCCTTCGCGCCGTGGGGCGTGCCGGACGACCCGCGCTACCCGTCGCCGGACGGGCTCGTCCTGCTGGCGGCGCGGCGAGTGCTCGACGGGGCGCCGTCCGAGCAGCTGACCCCGCTGTACCTGCGCCGCCCGGACGCGGTGCCGCCACGGCCGGCCGAGCGCGCCACCTGACAGACCTACCGGGACCGACAGGACATCCCGGGCCGCTGTCGAAGACCCTCCCGAGCGACGCCGCGCGAGCGGCGTCACCGGAGGAGGACCCAGTGAAGATCCGCATCGCCGTCAGCGCCCTCGCCCTCGTCGTCGCCGGCAGCGTCGGCGCGAGCGCCGAGACCACCCCAGCCGTCGCCACGGAGCGCGTCAACTTCAACATCGGCTGCCAGCAGAGCGGCGAGAACCCGACCTGCGAGTCGACCGAGTACTGGCTCGGCACGGGCGTCGGGACGAACAGCGTCGCGAGCCTCCTCGATGCCACGCCGCTCGGCTGGGCCTTCTACCAGCTGGAGGGCGGCTACTCGACGACCACCTTCGCGGGTGACGCGACGCTGCGCGACGCCTACAGCCTCGTGGGCGGCTCGGTCATCAAGGGCCAGATCGTGCTCTCCGGGTTCGCCGGCGGCGCCGAGGTAGGCGTGGACTCGGGTGTGTTCGTGCGGCTGGTCGGCACGACGATCGACGCAGCAGGCAAGCGCCGCGTCGTGGACATCGGGCAGGCGGAGGTGACGAAGATCGTCTCGACGCCGATCGACACGACGTACGCGTTCGAGATCCCGGTCGCCGAGACGCTCGACGGCACGGCGGTCAGCGGGCTGTCGGCCGACGTGGGTCAGCGGCACGTCACCGTGCTGCAGAACGGGTTCATGGACGGCGAGGGCGGCTCGTGGTTCGACCTGCCGTACTACGAGCCGGTCGAGCAGACTCCCGCCGCCTGACCGGCGCTCTACGCTCACGGGCGTGCCGGGAGCACGCCCGTGAGCGACACGCCGCTGTGGCTCGACGCCTTCGCCCGCGACTGGGACGCCGCGCACGAGCGCCGCGTGCCCGGGCGCGCCGACGAGGTCGTCTACTACCCGGGCGCTCGGCGTGACGGCGGCTCCGACGGCATCTGGTTGCGCATCGCCCCGGCGCACGGGCCCAGCTGGACGGCGGTGTTCGCCTCCGAGCTGAACGCCGGCCGGCTGTCGGTCGTGGCGTCGTGGCCGCAGCCGTCGACCGTGTTCGTCGCGGCGGGCAGCTCGCCGTACCTGGTGCACAGCGGCCTGCCGGATGTCTGGTCGCGCCTGGACCGACCGACCGCCCGGCACCTGGAGCCGGTGCGCGAGCGGGGGCTGGCGCTGCTGCTCGACGACGAGGGCCTGTCGGCGTACGACGCCGAGGGTCTGGCCTGGGAGAGCGACCGGCTCGGCCCGGACGCGCAGTGGCTCGGCCGGCTCGACGACGAGGTGCACCTGCGCGCGGGTGAGCGGCTCCACCGCGTAGGGCTCCGGCACGGGCGCACGGTCACCGAGCCGGTCTCCTGGTGACGGCCCGGCTGGAGCGGCTGCGGTGGTGGCACCTGGACGAGGTCGTCGCGCTCGAGACGGAGCTGTTCCCCGAGCAGTCGTGGTCGGCGCGCACGTTCTGGTCCGAGCTGGGGCAGCTCGCCACCCGGCACTACGTCGTCGCGGTCGACGGCGAGCGGGTGGTCGGCTACGCCGGCCTGTGCGACTACCCGGACGAGGCGTGGGTGCAGACGATGGCGGTGGCGCCGGCCGCCCGCGGGTCGGGGCTGGGCGCCCGGCTGCTCCGGGCGCTGCTCGACGAGGCCGCCCGCCGCGGGCAGCGGACGGTGAGCCTGGAGGTCCGCGCCGGCAACGCGCGCGCCCAGCGGCTCTACGAGCGGCACGGGTTCTCGCGCACCGGCGTCCGGCGCGGGTACTACCAGCCCAGCGGTGAGGACGCCGTCCTCATGACCCGGCGAGGGTGACCGCGGCGGTCACCCTCGCCGCGTGAGCGGGCCGGGGCTCCTCCGGGTCCGGCTCGGGCGGCTCTACGCCTCCGGGCAGCCGGTGGTGCAGGGGACGTTCTTCGGGACGTCCGAGCCGATCTTGAAGTCGAGGCCGGCGCCGGTGATGTCGATCGCCGGGGCGGTCAGGACGCCGAGGTTCGTGCGGACCTCCGCGGCCAGGGTCGACAGGAAGCGGCCGGGCGCGATGTAGGGCAGCTCCGTGGCCGGGGTGCCGGCGTACGGCATCGAGATCACGAGCGTGGCGCCGTCCTGGGCCACGGTCCAGCCGGCGATGGTCTTCGTCGCGTCGGCGGGGCAGCCGCGTGAGGCGAACTGACGGAACTGCAGTCCCTTCGGGTCGGTCGGCGCCGACGCCGGGCCCGGCAGGAAGTACTGGATGAAGCCGCCGCAGCCGCCGACGTCGACGTTCAGGCGGTAGATCAGGGTCGGGCCGTCGCTCTTGGCGGGCTGCGAGGTGACGATGCGGGCCTCGAGCCCGGTCGGCGTGTGCTTCAGGCCGTCGTCGCCGACCTGCTCGGTGGTGTAGGTGGTGGAGTAGGTGACGCTGAGCAGGTCGGCCGGGGCGTACTGCTGGGGTGTGGTGCTGCCGTCAGCGAGACCGCCGGTCAGCAGACCCTGACCGTTGACGG
>DATMJH010000454.1:0-2388 GCA_035554015.1 Mycobacteriales bacterium | reverse complement strand
AACGAGCCGGCCAGCAGCGCCGTGATGGCGGCGATGCCGGCGAAGCCGATGACCGTCTTGTTGCGCTCGCGGAAGGGGATCACGGGGCATCGCTCCCGTCAGCGGCCTCGCCGATGCCGAACTGGCAGCGCGGGTCGACCTGGGTGCCGTTGACCGTCGTGATGAGCTGCTCGCGTGAGCCGTCCGCCCGCAGCAGGTAGCCCTCGCTGTCGGTGACCCCCGGGATGACCACGGGCTCGCCGGCGTTCGAGAGCTTGGCCATCGACCCGCACAGGTAGAAGTTGAAGAACGACCCGTACGTCGCGGTGCCGATGATGCGGTCGAGCTTGGTGGGCAGGCGCCGGAGCACGCCGTCGACGGTCTCGCTGCTCTCGTTCAGAGTCTTCGCGAGCTCGCCCAGCTCGGCGATGTCGGCCTGCAGCGGAGCCCGGATGTCGACGAGCAGCTGCGCCGTCGCCGTCGTGAGGTCGCTGATGCCGTCGAGCGAGGCGCCGATCGCCTCGCGGTCCTGGGCGAAGCCCTCGGACAGCCGGCGCAGCTGGACGACGAGGTCGGACAGCTGGCTGCCGCGGTCGTCGAGGGTGGCCAGCACGGTGGTGAGGTTGTCGATGACGCTGCCGATCACCTGGTCGCGGTCGGCCAGCGTGTTCGTGAGCGACGCCGTGCGGGCGACGATGCTCTCGACGGTGCCGCCCTCGCCCTGCAGCGTCTGCACGATCTCGAAGGCCACCTTGTTCACCGTCTCGGGCTCGAGCGCCTTGAACAGCGGCCGGAAGCCGTTGAACAGCACGGTGAGGTCGAGCGCGTTTCGGGTCTGCGCCAGCGGGATGGTGGAACCCTCGCGCAGCGGCCGCGCCGAGCCCTCCCCCTCGGTGAGCGCGAGGTAGCGCTCGCCGACGAGGTTGCGGTAGCGCAGCCGCACGATGGTGCTCTCGGGGATCGTGCGCCCCTCCTCCAGCGAGAACTCGACGCGCGCCAGGTTGCGGCCCTGCAGCTCGATGCCGTCGACCGAGCCGACCTTGACGCCGGCGATGCGGACGTCGTTGCCCGGCAGCAGACCCGTGACGTCACTGAAGGTCGCGGCGTAGGAGGTCTTGCCGCCGAACGACAGGTTGCCGATGGTCGCGGCCAGCGTGAAGGTCAGGAACGACGTCACGACCATGAAGACGACGAGCTTGACCAGTGCGGCGGAGGTCTTCACGCGGCACCCCCCTCGAGCCCGACGACCGTGCCGCGTGCGACCGGGCCGAACAGCAGGTGGACGACGTCGGGCACCTCGTCGCGGTGCACGCCCATGACCGGCGCGACGACGGCGTTGATCACCCGGCGCTCCTGCGCGGCGCCGGAGAAGCCGGCCGGCGCGAACGCGGCCGTGCTGGCCTCCGGCTGGTCACCCGGGTAGGTCTGCGGATCGCCTGCCGTGTCGTCGTCGTAGCCGTCGGCGAACCGGTCGTCACCGGCCGGCACCTTCGGGTCGGGCAGCCCCCAGCAGTCGGGCCCCCGGCGGTCGAGGTACTCCGGCTCGTCCTGGCCCGGCTGGTACCCCTCGCGCTGCGGCACGACCTCCAGGGTGATGTGCAGCCCGGGCTGCAACCGGCCGAAGGAGTCGCCGATGAACAGGTCCGACTCGGCGATGCCCTCGGCCAGGCACGGGTACTCCGGGGCGTACTTGGCGAACAGCTCGAGCGGCCCACGCCCCTCGGCGGCCAGCTGCACGAAGCGCTCCTCGTTCTCGCGCACGAAATCCTCGACAGTGGCGGCGACGCCCGCGGTCTCCCGCAGGACGCGGTCGATGGCTGCCTCGTCGCGCACCAGGTTGCGGTTGATCGCGGACAGGTCGTCCAGCAGCGACAGGATGTCGGGCGTCGCGGCGGAGACGTTGTCGGCGAAGTCCGCCGTGCCGCGCAGGTTCTCCTGCAGCCGCGGCAGCTCGGGGTTGAACTGCTCGAAGTAGTCGCGCACCAGCACGAGGTTGTCGCCGATCCGGTCACCGCGTCCGCGCAGCGAGCTCGAGACGGCGTTGAGCGTCGTGCTGAGCGTCTCGGGCTCGAGCGTCTCGAGCAGCGGCAGCAGGTTGTCGAGCGCCGTGCCGAACTCGCGGGCCGTGCTCGACCGGTCCTGCGGGATGACGTCGCCGGCGGCGATGACCTGCCCTGACGGCGTCTCCGGCAGAACCAGGGACACGAACTTCTCGCCGAACAGCGTCTTGGGCAGCAGCCGGGCCTCGACGTTGTTCGGGATGTCGTCGACCCGGTCCGGGTCGAGAGCCAGCGTGATGCGCGCCCCGTCGGCGGTCGCCTCGACGCTGCGCGCCTCGCCGACGATGACGCCGTTGAGCTTGACGTCGGCGGGCGGCGTCAGCTGGTTGCCGAGCCGGTCGGCCTGCAG
>DATMJH010000453.1:0-8405 GCA_035554015.1 Mycobacteriales bacterium | reverse complement strand
CCCTCAAGCCCGAATGAAGGCTGTCGGGACCACATCCCGCTTGCACGCTACGTAGGGCCCGGAGACGGGCGCAGGCCCCCGAACCCCGAACAGCAGCGCACCACACCCCCCCCAAGATCAACTCGACGGGACTGGCCGCCGAGTCGATCACCCCTGCCCAACATCCCCAAAACCGAGCCCTTGACTTCGCCGCCATAGGTTGGTCAGGGCCGGACGAGGAACAGCTCGCGGACGACGGCGCGGAAGCCGTCGTCCTGCTCGGGCAGCCGGGTGAACCAGACGAGCACGAACCGGGCGGTCACCGGTTCGGTCGGCACCAGCCGGGCGACCGCCTCGGAGTTGGTCACGGTCGCCGCCACCGGGAGGGCGGCGGCATCGGCCGGTGGGGCGTCGCTGATCCGCAGCTCGACGTCCGCGCCCGGCTGCAGGCCCAGCTCGACCTGCTCGACCGCCGTCGGCGCGCCGAGGTCCACGAGCAGGCCGACGCCCTGCTTGAGGCCGCCGAAGCGCGAGGTCTCGTACCGCTCGGACTCCCAGGCGGTGCCCGGGTCGCCGTCGACGGCGTTGGCCACCGCCGCGTCGTTCTCGCGGCCGTCACCGGGCGGCGGGTCGAAGGCCCGCACGACGACGTCGGCGCCGGCGAGGTCGATGCGCTGCCCGGCACCACCGGCCTGTCCCGGCACCGGCGACGGCGTGCTGTCCACCAGCGCCTCGAGCGAGTCCTCCTCCCGCTCCACCGTGCCGAGCTCGCGGCCACGGACGTAGCCGCCGACCGCGACACTGACGAGCAGCGCGACGACGAGCGCCGCCGGCAGGTACCGCCGCACGGCCGGCGGCACCGTCGGGAGCCGCCGCCGCGGCGGCTCGGGAGCGGCCGGCCGCGCCGCCTCCCGCGCGCTGCGCAGCAGCGCGAGCAGCTCGGTGGCGGTGCCGACCGGCGGCCGGGCCGCGGGCTCGAGGACGCGCTGGACCGCGGCGTCGAGCGCGCGCGGCACGCCGGCCCGCACCTGGCGCGGGCTGCAGAGCCGGCCGCCGACCAGCGGCGCCGCCGGCAGGCCGGCGCCGGCCGACCGGCACGCGGTCTCGGGCCAGCGCCCGGTGAGCATGGCGTACAGGCACGCCGCGACGGCGCTGACGTCGTCGGCGGCGGTCGGCGGTGCGGCGCCGTCCTCGCCCCCGGCGCCGGCCGTGGCCTGGCCCGCGTCGATGGCCGCGGCCACGGCGGTGTCGCGCAGCCGCACGCCGCCGTCGGGTGGCAGCACGACCGTGGCCGGGCCGACGGCGCCGTGCACGACGCCGCGGGCGTGGGCGGCCTGCAGGGCCTCGGCCAGCGGCACGGCGAGGGCGAGCGCCTCGTCCGGCTCGAGCGGCCCGTCCGCCGCGAGCCGCTCGGCCAGTGACCGGCCGCCGGCCCGCTCGCTGACGACGTAGGCGACGTCGGCGGTCCCGGCCGGCCGGCCGTACCGCTCGGCCGGCACCTGCTCGAGCGCCGCGTCGTAGACCGAGGTCAGCACGGCGCTGCGGACGACGCCCGCCGCCGCCGCGGCCTCGAGCAGCTGCCGGCCGGCCGGCGCGCGCCGCCCGTGCGCCGGGCGCACGAGCACGTCCACCTCGCGGGCGAGCACCTCGTCGAGGGCGAGCCACCGCTCGACGTCGTCCGGGTCGCCGGGCAGCGGTGGCAGCCGGTCGTGCAGCCGGTACCGACCCGCCAGCAGGACGCCGCCCTCGAGCACCGGGAGCAGCGCCCGGCTGCTCGTCGACCGGCCGGCGGGCGGAGGCACCGCGTCAGCGTAGGGGCGCCACGCCGTCGGCCCGGCCGCCGGTGCGCGGGGTCAGAGACCGGGGCGGGCGGTGGCGGTGGCGGTCGAGCGGGCCCAGCCGGCGATCGCGTCGACCTTCTCGACGACGAACGTCGACATGGTGTGCTCGACGGTCACGGTGACCGAGCCGTCGGCGTGCACGACGAACGCCTCCGGGTCGAGCGTGGCGCCGGACTCCTCCAGCGCGGCGAGCGAGGCCTCGTACGCCCGCTGCACGTCCTTGGAGTCGCGGTAGGCGAAGACCGCCTCGCGCGCCGCCGACTGCGCGTGGTCCTCGGCCTTGAGCCGGCCCAGCCCCAGCGAGATGCCGTCGAAGGCCAGCAGCCCGAGCAGGCCGATGACGACCACCAGCTTGGTCAGCCAGCCCAGGACGATGTCGCCCCGGTCGTCACGGCACCTGGTCACGAACGGGGCATCGGCCGGGTGCCGGGCCGGCTTGAGCCGGCGGCACCCGTCCGGGTGTACAGGTCAGCGCCGGCGCAGCAGCCGGAGCACCGGCGCCGCGGCCTCGGCGACCTCCCCGACGTGCAGCCGGCGGGTGAGCAGCAGGTAGCCGGGGCCGAGCACCGCGACGCCGCCGACGAGCGCGAGCAGCGCGCCGGCCGGGCCGTCACCGGCGGCCCGGTGGGCCAGCGCGGCGACGCCGGCCGCGGCGAGCGCCGCCGGCAGCACCGCCACGACGCAGCGCACGACGGTCCGCACCACGACGGCCGCGTCGAGCCCGCCCGTCCGCCGGCCGAGCACCCGCGAGCACACCAGCAGGCCGACGACGAAGGACGTCGCGTGCCCGGCCGCGAGCCCGACGACCTTCCACTGGTCGGGCAGCGACAGGTAGAGCGCCACGTCGACGACGACGAGCGCGGCGTTCACCGACAGGTTGACCAGGAACGGCGTGCGGGTGTCCTGCATCGCGTAGAACGCGCGCAGCTGCAGCTGGTAGAGGCTGAACGGGACGAGGCCGACAGCGAAGACGGCGAGCAGCAGCCCGATGAACCGGGCCTCCTCCGGCGAGACGTTGCCGCGGCCGAACACGAGCACGGCGATGTCCCGGCCGAGCACGACGAACGCCGCGGCGGCGGGGACCAGCAGCGCCGCCGTCAGGCGCAGCCCGCGGTTGAGCGTGGCGCGCAGGTCGTCGGTGCGGCCGTCGGCGGCCGCCCGGCTCATCCGCGGCAGCAGCCCGGTGATGACGCTGACCGCCACCACGGCGTGCGGCAGCTGCCAGAGCAGGAAGGCGTAGACGTAGGAGGCGTAGCTGCGGTCGGGCGTGGCCTCGAACGCGCCGGTGGCCAGCCGGACGACGACCAGGTAGGCGACCTGGTTGGCGACGACGTACAGGAACGTCCACTGCGCCAGCCGCGCGATCCGGCCGAGCCCCACCTGCCGCAGGTCGAACCGCGGTCGCAGCGGGAAGCCGGCCCGTCGCAGCGAGGGGACGAGTGCCACGGTCTGCGCCACCACGCCCAGCGTCGTGCCGACCGCCAGCAGCACGGTGGACGACGTGCTCAGGCTGCCGGCGCCGCCGTCGGTCGTCGCCGTCCACAGGAACAGCAGGCCGGTCACCACGACGACGACGTTGTTGAGCACCGGCGCCCACATCGGCGGGCCGAACCGGCCGCGCGCGTTGAGGATCGCGCCCATCACGGCGCCGGCGCCGTAGAACAGCACCTGCGGCAGGAAGAATCGCGCGAAGGTGACGGCCAGGTCGCGGACGTCGTCGGGCACGTCCGGGGCGAGGTACAGGTCGACGACCAGCGGCGCCGCGACCACCAGCAGCACGGCGGCGCCGCCGAGCACGAGCACGACGAGCGTGAGCAGCCGCTGCGCGTACGCGGTGCCGCCGTCCGCGTCGTCCTTGGCCGCGCGCACGAGCAGCGGCACGACGACCGCGGTGAGGATGCCGCCGAGCAGCAGCTCGTAGACGATGTTCGGCGCGGTGTTCGCGACGTTGTAGGCGGTGCCCAGCCCGGTGACGCCGAGCGCGGAGGCGATGACCGCCGTGCGCAGGAAGCCGGTCAGCCGCGAGACGGCGGTGCCGGCCGCCATCGACCGCACCGAGCGGCCCAGCCCGCGGTCGCGGTCGCCGCCCGACTCGCCGCCCGACCCGCCGCCCGGCGGCTCGCCGCCTGACCCGCCCGGCGGCTCGCCGGCGCCGGTCACTCGTCGTCCAGGAAGACGTCGACCGGCCGGCGCACCGCCCGCCGCACGATCCGGACGCCGGCGGCCACCAGCAGCACGCCGGTGGCCACGCCGGTGATGCCCAGGGCGAGCCGGGCGAACTGGGTGGACCGCACGATCAGCTCGGCCGGCTCGCCGAACGGCCGGCCGGTCCGGTCGAGCAGCGTCGCGCGGACGACGAACTGGCCGCTGGTGCGCACCTGCGCGCTCAGCCGCACGACGACGACCTCCTGCGGGCCGATGGTGCGCACGTCGGTGTCGGTCGAGGTCAGCCGCGCCTCGACCGGGTCGTTGAGCTGCACCCCGACCGTCACCGGCTGGTCGAGCGCGTTGGTCACGGTGATCTCGATGACGCCGTTGTCGCTGGTGAGCAGCTGCCGGCCCGAGGTGCGGATCTGCACCGAGCCGCGGTACTCCATGACGTCGTCGCGCAGCAGGTCGAGCATCCGCCGCCGGGTCTCCGGCCGGTCGCGCCAGGCGCTGGACTCCGCACGGCCCCGGGCCTGCAGGAACCTCGCCTTGACCGCGGCCGCCGCGTCGCTGCCCGGCACCAGCACGTCGTCGGTGAGCTGGCGGGACAGGTCGCGGACCTCGGCGACGTCGGCCAGGAACGGGCTCGGCAGCAGCTCGGGCTCGTCCGCCGCGTCCGCGCCGTCGAGGTCGCCGCGGTCCTCGTCGACCGGCTCGGCGTCCTCGCGCCGCTCGCGCGGGCAGCGCTCGGTGCCCGCGGCGACGTCGGCCAGCCGCACCGGGCACAGCCACGGCAGCCGCCCGGCGTCCCGCAGCGCCTCGGCGCCGACCTCGGCCGACACCGTGCCGCGGCGCGGCGGGGCGACGACGAACGTGCGCGACTCGCCCGGCCGCTCCGCCGCGACGATCGCCGTCTCGGCGATCCAGCGCTGCTCGGCCAGCCGGTCGCCCTGCCAGCCCGGGTCCTCGGGCGAGGCTGCCAGCAGCCGCGACATCCCCTCGTCGACGACCAGCCCGGTGACCCGGCCGGCGCTGGCCGAGCTCAGCGTGGTGCGCGCCCCCGGCGTGCGCCCGGCCTGGCCGGCGGCCGGCGGCAGCGCCGCCTCGTCGAGCACCACCGCCGTCGCGCCGCCGCCGAGCGAGGCGTCGAGCGCCGCCGACGTGACCGGGCCGGGCGGCGGCCAGGCGACGTCCTCGAGCGGGTCGGTCTCGGCGACGTCGGCCGCGGTGCGGCGGCCCAGCAGCCGCAGCTGCTCGACGTCGTCGACCAGCTCCGAGGGCGCCCGGGCCAGTGCCGCGACGTCCGGGTCGGCGTACGGCAGGGCGAGCAGGTCACCGGCCGGCGCCGTCGGGCCGCGGCCGTCGGCGGGCTGCTCGTCGAGCGCCGCGCGCAGCTCGTCGAGCCACGCCCGGGCCGCCTCCGACGGGCCCTGGTCGCGCCGGGTGCCGCCGGCGGTGACGACGGTGTGCGGCGAGGCCAGCACGCTCACCGCCTCGAGCAGGGCGGGGTCGACGCCGAAGGTGAGCGGCACCGGGTCGCGGCGGCACGGCCGGGCCGACCCCGGCGCCGACCCCGGGGCCGGCGCGACGGCCGCGGTCCCGGCCAGCCGGGCGGGCTCGGGATCGCAGCCGCCGCGCGCGCCCTCGCGGGCGGCGGTGAGCAGCGCCCCCAGCCGGCCGTCGTCCGCCAGCGACCCGGCCAGCTCGTCGGTGAGCAGCGCGCCGTCCGGGGCGCGCGCGGGGACGTCGACCAGCGGCCACAGGAACGCCAACCGGCTCGGCGCGGGCGGGCCGCCGGGGAACCACGGCACGAACGTCGACGCGCTGCCGACGGTGGTCGTGCCGCCGCCGTCCGGCGTGCGGCCCCGCACCTGCAGCTGCACCGGGTGGACGCCGAGGCTGCGCAGCCGCAGCTCGCCGACCCGGACCCGGAGGTCGAACGGCGCTGACCGGCCCGCGCCCAGCCGCTCGACGACCGGTGTCGTCGTCGCGGTGCGCGGGCGGCCCGGAGCGCGCGTGGTGTCGGCGAGCGCGAGCGCGCTGCGCGACCGGACGACGCTGCCGACGGCGAGCCGGACGGAGACGTCCTCGAGCTCCTCCGCCCCCTCGTTGACGACCTCGCCGGTGATCTGCAGGACCTGGTCGGCGTCGGTCGGCGCGCGCGGCAGCAGCGTCGCGACCTCGACCCGGACGGGGCCGGTGTCGAGCGGCTCCGACCGGTCGAGGCCGCGCGGCCGGTCCGGCTCGGACGACGCGGCGGCGGGGGTGGGGGCGGCGCCGACGACGAACGGGAGCCCCGCGAGGAGCCCGGCGGCGAGCAGGGCGGCGGTGGTCGCGAGCGCGCGTGGCCGGGACCGGGCGGGCCCCGACCGGCGACCCGTGGTGCGCACGGCCACCGGCGGTCAGGCCGTCTCGGCGAGCAGGTCGGGCACCCGCTCGAGCAGCCGCCGCTCGTCCGCGTAGGCCAGCCGCTCCGGCACGTCGTCCAGCGGCACCCAGGCGACCTCGCTGACCTCGACGTCGGCGTCGGACAGCTCCAGGCCGTGCACCGGGTCCTCGGCGAGCAGCAGGTAGTGGTGCACGGTCTTGTGGATGCGCCGGCCGTCGGCGACGAACCAGAAGTCGATGGTGCCGAGCTTGCCGACCACCCGGCCGCGGATGCCGGTCTCCTCGGCGACCTCGCGCACGGCGGTGTCGATCTCGGTCTCGCCCTCCTCCAGGTGGCCCTTCGGGAGGGACCAGAGCAGCCGGCCGCGCCGGTCGAGCCGGCCGATGAGCGCGCCGCGGGCCGTCGGGCCCAGCCGGTCGAGCACCAGCCCGCCGGCGCTGGTCTCGTCGACCCGCTGCAGCTGCCGTCGGCCGCGACCCGCCGCCCTCGCCGCCCCCCCGGTTCCCGGCGGTCGCCGCCGCGGTGGGACGGGGACGGGGACCATGTCCGCAGGGTACGTCGGGGGGACCGCCCCGCGCCCGGGCCGGCGGCGTCAGCCGTACCGGCGGTGGCGGTCCCCGCGGGCCGGGACGGCGGTCCGCCCGGCCGGGTCGGTCGAGGCGGGATCGGCGGCGGCGGGACCGGCGGCCGGGTCGGCGGCCCAGCCCTCCGCGGACCGCGGGTCCAGCTCGACGATGTCGGCGAACCGCGGCGCCGCTCCCGGTGCCGGGCTCAGCGTGGCCGCGCGGGCCCCCGCCGCGACGAGCAGGTCTCGTGTCCGCACGCCGACGGCGACCCCGCCCTCCCCGGCCGCCGCGTACACGACGTCCGTCCGCCCGATCGCGGCGTCGGCGAGCACCTCCACCCCCGGCGGCAGCCCCGCCGGGCTCACCAGCCCGGCGGGGAAGCCGGTCACCGCGTTGGTCTCGGCGACGGTCGCCGGGCGGACGTCGTCGCTGCCGAGCGCCGCGGCCAGCGCGCACGGGTCCGGATCGGCGCCGGACGGCACGAGCACGGCCGCCCACGACCGGCGGCCGCCACGAGAGACCGCGTAGAGCCGTACGGCGACGCAGCCGTCGACCAGGCCGAGCGCGCCGGGCAGCTCGTCGGCGCAGCTGATGCGGCGGGCCAGCCGCACGACCTCGTGCGGGACGGCTCGCGCCAGCAGGGCCTGCGAGACGTCGACCGAGGTGCGCACGGTGCCGGGCTCTCCCGGGGAAGGGGCGGTGGTGCGGCGGGAGCATCGTGACCCCTTCCGGCGGGCCAGGCAAGGGAGGCGGCCCTGGTTCTCGGGTGGTTCGCCAACTCGATGCGGTCCGGAGCCGGTACGGCAGCAGTCAGGTCGGGCGCTTCTGGCAGTCGTCACGGTGTGTCACTGATTCGAAGTGACTATGGCGCGGTTGCGACGGCAGCCGCGACTACACCGTCAGCTACGCGATCAGCCCGGCCGGGTGGGACGAGACCCTGACCGACTGGACCGGCCGGCAGACCCGGACCAGCTACCTGCCCTCCGGTGACGTCACCAGCTCCACCCTGGGCGCGAGCAGCAGCACCGATGTGAACGGCGCGGCCAAGGCGTCCAGCAGCTACCTGCACGACGGGAGCCTTGCGTCGCTGAGCTGGACCGCCGGCGGCCAGACCGTCCGCGCGCACACCGGCATCAGCTACGACGTCGGCGGGATCCGGACCGGCGAGAACGTCTCGATCCGCAAGCCCGGCGCCAGCAGCAACGACACCGGCCCGGCCCTCTACAGCTACGACCTGCTGGACCGGCTGACCTCCTACACCTCACCGTTCGACTACGACGACAGCGAGACCCGCCCGCCGACCACCACCTACACCCTGGACGACGGCGGGAACATCACCCGTGAGCTGACCACCGTCGACTCCGGCGCCCGGACCATGGCCGACCAGACCAGCAGCTACAGCTCCGGGCGGCTGACCGGCCGGGTCAGCAAGCAGACCGTCGCGGACCTGACCAGCCCGCTGGACCTGATCACCACCACCGA
>DATMJH010000452.1:0-4583 GCA_035554015.1 Mycobacteriales bacterium | reverse complement strand
GAGACAGGCACGGTCTCACGTCAGCGCCGTCACCTGTCCGAGGCTCGCGCGCCGGGTGCAGTCTGCCGAGTTTGTCGTCAAGGCGACCGCCGGTGGTGGACACTGGCGCGCTGCGCCCTGCCGGGCGCCCTGAGGAGGACTGTCGTGAGACCGTGCCGGGGTCGTCGTTGACCGGCGCACGGCGGGCTGCGGCATGCTGCGCGGTCGGACCGGCTGCGGACCGGTCTGCCCGTGCCGCGACACCCTGACTCGAGGAGGAGCGTGTCCGACCTGTCACCGGTCGTGCAGGCCTTCCTCGACGAGCACATCTTCTCGGCGAGCCAGCTCGAGGTCCTGCTGCTGCTGCGTGATGACGCCGGACGGGCCTGGCCGCTGGCGGAGGTCTCACGCCGCACGGCGCTGCCGCAGAGCTCGCTCGGGCCGTGGCTCGACTCCTTCGTCTCGCGGGGCCTGCTCACCCGCGAGGGCGACACCTACCGCTTCGCCCCGGCGGAGCCCAGGATGGAGGAGGTGGTCGCCGAGGTGGCGGACGTCTACAAGCGGCGGCGGACCACCGTCTCGCGCCACATCTACGCCCGTACGCAGGACCCGCTCGTGCGGTTCGCCGACGCGTTCCGGCTCCGCCGGCCCGGCAGCAAGGACTGACCATGGCCGAGACCGTCTACCTGCTGTGCGCCCTCACCAGCGCCGCCTGCGCGGTGCTGCTGCTGCGGTCGTGGCTCGCCGGGCGCCAGCGGCTGGTGCTGTGGACCGCCCTCGGGTTCGCCGGACTCGCCCTCAACAACGTCCTGCTGTTCATCGACCTGGCGCTCATCGGCCCGAACACCAGCCTGCAGTTCTGGCGCGACGCCTCGACGCTCGGCGGGCTCGCCGTGCTGCTGGCGGGCATGGTGTGGGAGTCGCGATGAGCGAGTTCATGCAGGGCGGTGCCTTCGTCGCCTCCCTGGCGATCGCGCTGTTCTTCCTGCGCTACTGGACGCTGACCCGCGACATGCTGTTCGCGGTGCTCTCCGGTGCGTTCCTCGTCTTCGCCGTCAACCGGGTGCTGCTCGTGGTGCTCGAGTCCGAGGACCGCCGGCTGTGGGTGTACGCCACGAGGGCGGTCGTCTTCGGCCTGATCGCCGCCGCCGTGGTGGCCAAGAACCTCGACCGGCGGCGGTAGCGGGCGCCGAGCCCCCGCCTCGAAAGCTCCGCGGCCTACCGTGGCCCGGTGCCGACCGAGCCGCTGACCGGGTCGCCGAGCGGGCTGCCGGCCGGCGACCCGTTCGCCGCCATCGACGTCGTCGGCGCGCCGCGCGAGCTGGTGGCGCTGGGCGGCCGGCTCGACCCGCCGACACTGCTCTCGGCCTACCGGCACGGCGTCTTCCCCTGGCCGGCGACGGGCGGGCACCAGGCCGCGCTCGAGCGCTCGGCCCGGCGGCTGGCCCGCCGCGGGCAGGTGCCGGTGCTGCCCGGCGACGACGCCGACGAGGGGCTGGTGCCGTGGTGCTCGCCCGAGCCGCGCGCGGTCCTGCTGCCGGACGAGCTCCGGCTGTCCCGTTCGCTGCGCCAGCGGCTCCGGCGCTCCGGCTGGCACGCCTCGCTCGACCTCGCGTTCGACGACGTCATCGCGGCGTGCGCTGACCGCGCGGACGGCACCTGGATCACCCGGGGGATGCAGGAGGGCTACCGCGCGCTGCACCGCGCCGGGCACGCGCACAGCGTCGAGGTCTGGGACGGCGACCGCCTCCTCGGCGGCCTCTACGGCGTCCAGGTCGGCGCCGTCTTCTGCGGCGAGTCGATGTTCCACCGCACCGCCGATGCCTCCAAGGTCGCGCTCGTCGAGCTGTGCGCCCGGTTCCTCGACGCCGGCGGCGTGCTCGTCGACGTCCAGCAGGACACCGCGCACCTCGCCTCGCTCGGCGCCGTCCTGGTGCACCGGCACGAGTACGTCGACGTCGTCGCGCAGCTGCGCGACCTGGGCACCAGGCTCGATCCGGCCCGCCGGCCGGTGGCCCGGCTGGCCCGCTGGCGGCGCTCAGCCGCGCCGGACGAGCACGGCGCCGCGGTCGTCGGTGGCCCCGCGTGACGCCGCCTCGACCAGCGCGTCGGTCCCGCCCGCGAACCCGGCGGTGACCAGCCGCTCGGCGTGCCCGAGCAGCCGGTCGATGCCCAGCGCCAGGTCGCGCCCCGGCACCTCCACCAGGCCGTCGGTGTAGAGCAGCAGCGCGTCGCCGCGCTCGAGCCGTCCGCAGGTGGCCGGGTACGGCGCGCTCGGGAGCAGCCCGAGCGCCGGCCCGTCCGCCTGCACCAGTGACCACCGGCCGGAGCCGGCGTCGAACATCGCGGGCGGCGGGTGTCCGGCCGACCGCACGGCGAAGCGGCCGTCGTCCAGCGACACCGCGACGTGCGCCGCGGTGGCGAAACCCTCGTCCCAGCCCTGCCGTAGCAGGTACCTGTTCGCGGCGGGGAGGAACTCCTCCGGCGGCACGGCGCCGAGCAGGCCGCCCAGGGCCCCCGACAGCAGCAGCGCCCGGGTGCCCGCACCCACGCCCTTGCCCGAGACGTCGACGAGCACGACCTCCAGCCGCCGCCCCTCGCCGGTCAGGGCGCTGACCACGAAGTCGCCCGCGAAGGGGCCGCCGTCAGCCGGGCACACCGTCGCCTCCACGTGCCACGGCGGTGGCACGACCGGCACAGCACCCTGCAGCTCGAGGCGCTGGCGCAGCTCGACCAGCACGCCCTCCCCGGACGACCCGGACAGCCCGGTCTCCTCGCGCGAGCGGGCGAACTCGTACGCGACACCGGCGGTCATCGCCAGCGCGACGGCGGCGCCCGGCCGCACCCCGTCGGAGCCGACGCCGTGCGCGACCACGTCGTAGACCAGGCACGCCCCGACGACGGCGAACAGCGAGCGCGCCCTGCGCCGGTCGAGCAGCAGGCCGGCGCCGAGCACCGGCACGACCAGCGTCGAGGCGGGCACGAGCCAGAACCCGGCCAGCCGCCCGGCGACCGTCAGGCCCACGGCCAGCAGGCACAGGCCGACGAGGGCCGGCCCCTGCGGCGGCGGACGGCGCCGCAGCCGCGTCACCCCGCGCGCGGGCGCCGACGCCACCGCGAGGACCAGGGACGCCGGCGACCGGCGCAGCCGGACCGGTGCCTCCATGATCGCCGACCCTAGCCCGCGGCCCGCGCGTGCCGCAGGTCGCTCACGCCGGCTGGCAGCGCGGGCACCAGAACAGGTTGCGCGCGGCCATCACAGCGGTGCGGACCTCGGTGCCGCACCGTCGGCACGGCAGCCCGTGCCGGCGGTAGACGTAGAAGCGGTCCTCGCGCCGCGGCGGCCCGGTGCGCCGATCCCGGTCGACGCGCTCGGTGGTGACGATGTGGCCGGCCCGCACGCCGGCGCGCATGAGCCGGCGCAGGTCGTCCCACACGCCCAGGAGAGCGGGCGCCGGCACCTCGCGCCCGGGCCGGAACGGCGACAGTCCGGCCCGGTAGAGCGCCTCCGCGCGGTAGACGTTGCCGACCCCGGCCAGCACCGCCTGGTCCATGAGCAGCTCGCCGACCGGCCGGCGGCTGCCGGCGATGCGCGCGTACGCCGACGCCGGGTCCGCGCGCGGCCGCAGCGGGTCCGGGCCCAGCCGGGCGAGCACACGGTCGCGCTCGGCCGGCGTGAGCACCTCGCATGCCGTCGGCCCGCGCAGGTCGACCCACGCGTCGCCCGCCGTCATCCTCAGCCGCAGTGCGCCGCGCGGCGCAGGCGGCGGCCCCGACCCTCCCGTGAAGGTGCCGTAGAGCCCCAGGTGGACGTGCAGGAGGAGGTCGCCGGTGAAGGCGTAGAACAGGTGCTTGCCGTACGGGTCGACGCGCTCGACCGCGCGTCCGGACAGCAGCGCGGCGCCGTCGGCGAACCGACCCTGCGGGCTGGTGGCCGAGACCGCGCGCCCGACGAGCAGTGGGGCGTGCTCGCGCGCCAGCCGGTGGATCGTGTGCCCCTCCGGCACCGGTCAGTGCCCGGGCGGCAGCGGCGGCAGCACCCCGGTGCGCTCGTACTCGGCGAGCATCGCGATGCGCCGGTCGTGCCGGTCCTCCCCGCTGTACGGCGTCGTCAGGAAGACCTCGACGAAGCTCAGCGCGTCCGCGGTCGAGTGCATCCTCGCGCCGATGCTGACGACGTTCGCGTCGTTGTGCTCGCGAGCCAGCCGGGCGGTCTCGGCGCTGTGCGCCAGCGCGCAGCGCACGCCGTGCACCTTGTTGGCCGCCATCGCCTCGCCGTTGCCGGACCCGCCGAGGACGACGCCGAGGCTGCCGGGGTCGGCGACCACCGCACGGGCGGCCCGCAGGCAGAACGGCGGGTAGTCGTCGGCGGCGTCGTAGACGAGCGGTCCGTGGTCGACCGGCTCGTGACCGAGCTCGGCCAGTCGCGCTGCCAGGGCGTTCTTGAGCTCGAAGCCGGCGTGGTCGGAGCCGAGGTGCACGCGCATGGGCGACAGTCTGCCGGTGGACGCGGCGGGGTTGGTCATCGGTGCCGACGGCTGCAGGGGCGGCGGGTGGGTGCTCGCCGTCGTCGACGGCGGGGGCGCGCTGTCGTGGGAGTGGGC
>DATMJH010000451.1:0-22372 GCA_035554015.1 Mycobacteriales bacterium | reverse complement strand
GCTCGTGCTCGCGCTGCTGCCGGCCGCGGGCGTGCTGGTGCTCGCCGGCGGCCGCACGCGCAGCCGGGGCGTCCAGCCGGAGCCGGTGGCCGGTCCGGCAGGATGAACCGTCATGGCGAACGACGTGCTGCACCTGCGCGGCCCGGTGCTGGTCGGGCCGGACGACGTCGTCGGCGAGGCGTGGGTCGTCGGCGGCCGGCTGACGTTCGACCGGCCGGCGGGCCGGGCGCAGGCGCTCGAGGGCTGGGTGCTGCCCGGGCTGGTCGACGCGCACTGCCACGTCGGGCTCGGCCCGCAGGGTGCCGTGGACGCCGCGACGGCGGAGCAGCAGGCGCGCACCGACCGCGACGCCGGCGCGCTGCTGCTGCGGGACGCCGGCAGCGCCGCCGACACCCGCTGGGTCGACGACCGCGAGGACCTGCCGGTCATCATCCGCGCCGGGCGGCACATCGCCCGCACGCGGCGGTACATCCGCAACTACGCCGAGGAGGTCGAGCCCGAGCAGCTCGCGGACGAGGTGCGCCGGCAGGCCCGCCGCGGCGACGGCTGGGTCAAGCTCGTCGGCGACTGGATCGACCGCGGCACGGGTGACCTGGCGCCCTGCTGGCCGCGCGAGGCGCTCGACGCAGCCATGGCGGCGGCGCACGAGGAGGGCGCGCGGGTCACGGCGCACTGCTTCAGCGAGGACTCGCTGCGCGACCTCGTCGAGGCGGGCATCGACTGCGTCGAGCACGCCACCGGGCTCACCGACGACACCCTGCCGCTGTTCGCCGACCGCGGCGTGACGATCGTGCCGACCCTCATCAACATCGCCACGTTCCCCGACATCGCCGCCGGCGCCGAGGCGAAGTTCCCGGCGTACGCCGCGCACATGCGAGCCCTGCACGCGCGCCGCCACGACACCGTGCGTGCCGCCCACCAGGCCGGCATCCCGGTGCGGGCCGGCACGGACGCGGGCGGGTCGCTGGCCCACGGGCGCATCGGCGACGAGGTCGTCGAGCTCGTCCAGGCCGGGCTGCCGCCGCGAGCGGCGCTGGACGCCGCGACGTGGGGCGCCCGGACCTGGCTCGGCCGCCCGGGTCTCGAGGAGGGCGCGCAGGCCGATCTCGTCGTGCTCGGCGCCGACCCGCGTGACGACGTCCGGGCCGTGTGCCACCCGCGCGCCGTGGTGCTGCGCGGGCGGGTCGTCTCAGCCTGATCCTCGGCCCCGCTCAGCGAGCCGCTGCAGCAGCAGCGCCTCCGCGACGCAGGCCCGCTGCCACATCTGCAGGTGCAGGCTCTCGTCGATGCCGTGCCAGCGCGAGGCCGGGTCGCCGACGCCGGTGACGAGCACCGTCGACCCGGGGTTGGCGCGAGCCAGCTCGGCGATGAACGGGATCGATCCGCCGATGCCGGTCGTCACGACCTCGTTGCCGTAGGCGTCGGCGAAGGCGCGGCGGGCCAGGTCGTAGGTGCCGCCGACGGCGTCGATAGCGAACGGATCGGCGACCGCGCCCGGCGTCACCGTCACCCGCGCGCCCCAGGGCGCCGACCGCTCGAGGTGCTCGGTCAGCGCGGTCATGGCGCGGCGCGCGTCGTCACCGGGTGCCAGCCGCACGCTGACGACGGCGCGGGCGCGGGGGAGCAGCACGTTCGACGCGCCCGACACCGGCGGCGCATCCACCGCCAGCACCGTCGCGGCCGGGCGCGTGTGCGTGCGCTCGGGCACCGTGCCGGTGCCGATCAGCTCCACACCCGGCAGCAGGCCGGCGTCGGACCGCCACACCGCCTCGTCGACGTCGGGGGCGTCCGACCGGCCAGCGTGCAGCCCCGCGACGGCGACGTCGCCGTCGTCGTCGTGCAGCGTCGCGAGCAGCCGGCTCAGCGCGGTGAGCGCGTCGGGCGCGGCGCCGCCGTACAGCCCGGAGTGCACCGGTCGCTCGAGCACGGCGACCTCGACGACGGCGTCCACGAGCCCGCGCAGGCTCGTGGTGAAGGCCGGGACGTCGACCGCCGCGTTCGCGGAGTCGGCGATGACGACGACGTCGGCGCGCAGCCGTTCCCCGTGCTCGGCGAGCAGCGCCGGCAGCGTCGGGGAGCCGATCTCCTCCTCGCCCTCGACGAAGAGCACGACCCCGACGGGCGGCCGGCCGCCGAACGCGCGCAGCACCGCCAGGTGCATCGCCACGCCGGCCTTGTCGTCCGCCGCCCCGCGTCCGTAGAGGCGGCCGTCGCGCTCGGTCGGCGTGAACGGGGGGCTGGTCCACTCCTCCAGCGGCCCCGTCGGCTGCACGTCGACGTGGGCGTAGAGCAGCACGGTCGGCGCGCCGTCGGGCGCCGGCCAGCGACCGACGACGGCCGGTGCGCCGCCCGCCCGGACGACGTCGACCTCCGCCGCGCCGGCGGCACGGGCGAGCTCCGCGACGCGGGCCGCGGCCTGCTCGACGTCGTCCGCGTGCGCCGGGTCGGCCGAGACGGTCGGCAGCCGGACGAGGTCCTCGAGGTCGGCCCGTGCCGCCGGCAGGACGGCGTCGAGCCGGGCACGCAGGTCGGCCTCGGGGTCGGTCATCCCCGCACCGTACGGGGCGCCCGTTCAGCCGGCGTCGGGCTCCGGGGCGCGCGGCCGCACGGGCACGAACCGGGGGAGCGGAGCCACCTCGCGGTCCCAGTG
Organism: Mycobacteriales bacterium; assembly: GCA_035554015.1. Lineage (GTDB taxonomy): Bacteria > Actinomycetota > Actinomycetes > Mycobacteriales > SCTD01 > DATLGD01. The sequence goes on along the minus strand of DATMJH010000451.1, from coordinate 19,722 downwards.
CTCGAGGCCGAAGGCGCCCTCCGGGCCGGACGCGCGCGTCGCGGTGGCGAGCAGCACCCGCGTCGGCGTGACGACGCACAGCTGCCCGTCGTACGCGCCGAAGCCGAGCGGGCGGAGGTCGCCGCAGACCAGTTGCACCTGCTCGGTGCCGAGCGCCTCGTCGAGGCGCTGCAGCAGCACGGCGGGCAGCCGCAGGTCGGGCAGTCTCGAGGCGATGCGGACCTCGAGGGTGGACCTGCTCACGACCTGCACCGGCCGCCTCCTCACGTCGTCAAGGTGTGCGTCGGCGGCTGCCGAGGGCGGGCTGTTCATCCGCTCGGGTGGCGGTTCGGCGCGGTTGACGCGTGTCGACCTCTCTTGACGCGCGTCAAGAGCTGCAGCAACGTGGGCAGCATGTCGCGACCCACCACGGCCGTCATCGGCGCCGGCATCAGCGGCCTGACCGCGGGCAAGATGCTCGGCGACTACGGCGTCCCGTACACCTGCTTCGAGTCCTCCGACCGGGTCGGCGGGAACTGGGCGTTCGGCAACCCGAACGGCCACAGCAGCGCCTACCGGTCGCTGCACATCGACACCTCGAAGTACCAGCTCTCGTTCCGCGACTACCCGATGCCGCCGGACTACCCGGACTTCCCGCACCACACCGAGATCAAGGCCTACCTCGACGGGTACGCGGACGCCTTCGGGCTGCTGGACCGGATCGAGTTCCGGAACGGCGTCGTGCACGCCCGCCGGCTCGACGGCGGCGGCTGGGAGCTCGACGTCCAGGACGGCACCACCCGCCGCGCCGACCTGCTCGTCGTCGCGAACGGCCACCACTGGGACCCGCGCTGGCCCGACTTCCCCGGGGAGTTCACCGGCACGGCCATCCACTCGCACAGCTACATCGACCCGAGCACGCCGCTGGAGCTCACCGGCAAGCGGATCCTCGTCGTCGGCCTGGGCAACAGCGCCGCCGACATCACGGTCGAGCTGTCGTCGCGCGCGCTCGACAACGAGGTGTGGCTGTCGACGCGGTCGAGCGCGTGGGTGGTGCCGAAGTACCTCGCCGGCACGCCGGCCGACAAGTTCTACATCACCTCGCCGTACGTCCCGCTGCGCTGGCAGCGCACGCTGAGCCAGCTCACGACGCCGTGGATCGCCGGCCGTCCGGAGAAGTACGGCCTGCCGACCCCGAACCACAAGTTCTTCGAGGCGCACCCGACGCAGTCGGTCGAGCTGCCGCTGCGGCTGGGCTCCGGCGACGTCGTCGCGAAGCCCGACATCACGCTGCTGGACGGCTCGACGGTGCACTTCGCGGACGGGTCGAGCAGGGACTTCGACGTCATCGTCTACTGCACCGGCTACAACATCACCTTCCCGTTCTTCGATCCCGAGCTCATCAGCGCTCCGGGCAACCGCATCCGGCTGTACAAGCGCATGTTCAGACCCGGCATGGACGACGTCGTCTTCGTCGGCTTCGCGCAGGCGACCCCCACGCTGTTCCCGTTCGTCGAGTGCCAGGCGCGGCTGCTCGCGGCCTACGCCGCCGGGCGCTACCGGCTGCCACCGGTCGCGGAGATGGAGCGGGTCATCGACGCCGACGAGGCGAAGTACCTGGCGAACATGGTGCCGAGCCCGCGGCACACGCAGCAGGTCGACTACTTCCTCTACGAGCACGACGTGCGCACCCGCGAGCTGCCGGCCGGGGTGGACCGGGCGCGCGAGCTCGGTCCGCAGGCGCTCGCCGGCCGGGTCGGATGAGCGCGATCCTCGACCGGCGACCGGTCAACCGCGGAGACCGGCGCCGCGAGTCGCTGCTGGCCGCCCTCGACGGGCTGCTGGAGACCGGCGGCGGTCTCGACAGCATCAGCATCGCCGACATCACCGGTCGCGCCGGCGTGACGAGGTCGGCGTTCTACTTCTACTTCGAGAACAAGGCGGCGGCGGTCGCCGCGGCCGGTGAGCAGCTGTTCCGCGAGGTGGTGGACGCGGCGGACCTGCTGGTCGGCGACGGCGACCCGGTGACCCGGGTGCGGGGCGCCGTGCGCGCGCTGTACGACGCGTGGCGCCGGCACGAGCACCTGTTCCGCGCCCTGCTCGACGCGCGCGCGGTGTCGCCCGCCGTGCGCGAGATGTGGCGCGCCGACTCGGCGCTGTTCGTCGAGCCGGTCGCCGCGATGGTCGAGGCGGAGCGGGCCGCGGGGCGGGCGCCCGCCGGCGCCGACCCGCGCGCCGTCGCCACCGTGCTTCTCGACGTCAACGAGCGCATGCTCGAGCGGCTGGCGCTCGGCACCGACCTCGACCACGAGCAGCTGCAGTCCGCCGTCGTCGACGTGTGGCTGCGCACGCTCTACGGCCGTCCGCTGGGAGACCCGACATGACCTCCGACCTGACCACCCGACCGGCTGCGCCGACCGCTCCCGTCGAGGTCTGGTTCGACAGCGGAGGCGTCCGGTGCAGCGCCTGGCACGTCCCGGCGGCGGACGACCGGCTCGCCACGGACGGCGGCCGCCCGGTCGCCGTCATGGCGCACGGGTTCGGCGGCACGAAGGACTCGGGGCTCCAGCCGTTCGCCGAGCGGCTCGCCGCCGCCGGGATCGAGGTGCTCGCGTTCGACTTCCGCGGCTTCGGGGCGAGTGAGGGCGGACCGCGGCAGACCGTGTCCGTGCAGCGGCAGCTCGAGGACTACCGGGCGGCGATGGCGGCCGCGGCGCGGCTGCCGGGCGTCGACGCCCACCGGCTGGTGCTGTGGGGCGCCTCGCTGTCCGGCGGGCACGTGCTCGCCGCAGCCGCCGGACGCGACGACGTCGCCGCCGTCGTCGCGCTGGCGCCGCTTGTCGACGGCCGCGCCGCCGGGCGGCTCGCGCTGTCGCACCACCGGCCGTCGGCCCTGCTTCGCTCGACGGTCGACGGCGTGCGCAGCCGGGTCGCATCGGCGCGCGGCGGGCAGCCGGTGATGGTGCCGCTGGTCGCGCGCCCCGGCGAGGTGGGGGCGCTGACGCTCGACGGCGCGTACGAGGACTACCTGTCCATCGCCGGCCCGACCTGGCGCAACGAGATCGACGCGTCGATCGCTCTGGAGATGGGGTCCTTCCGGCCGGCGAAGCACGCCGCTGACCTGCGCTGCCCGGTACTCGTGCAGATCGCCGACTTCGACCGCAGCGCGCCACCCCACGCCGCGGCCAAGGCCGCGTTCAAGGCGCGGGCCCAGGTGCGGCACTACCCCTGCGACCACTTCGACGTGTGGCCCGGCCACGAGTGGTTCGAGCCGGCGGTGGAGCACCAGGTGCACTTCCTGCGCCGGCACCTGCGCCCAGCCGCCACCCGCGACGACGTGCCGGGCGCGGCAGTGCGGCACCATGGGAGCCCCGAGAGGAGAACCGGATGACCTCCACCACCGACCGCCCGGCCGTTGCTCCCGCCGTCGGCGAGCTGCCGCTGCCCACTCCGCCGGCTGCGGCCTCGTTCGCGGAGGAGCGGCAGCACCGCAAGGCGCAGCTCGCCGCGGCCTTCCGGATGTTCTCCAAGGCCGGGCTCGACGAGGGCGTGGCGGGCCACATCACCGCGCGGGACCCCGAGTTTCCCGACTCGTACTGGGTCAACCCGTTCGGCAAGCACTTCAGCATGATCAGGAGCAGCGACCTCGTGCGCGTCGACCACGCGGGCAACGTCGTCGAGGGCGACGCCCCTGTGAACGGCGCGGCCGTCGCCATCCACTGCGCCGTGCACGCCGCCCGTCCGGACGTCGTCGCCGCCGCGCACGCGCACGGGCCGTACGGCAAGACCCTGTCCGCGCTGGACATGACGGTCGAGCCGCTGACGCAGGACGCCTGCGCGTTCTACGACGACATCGGCACCTACAGCGACTACCGCGGCGTCGTGCTGTCGAGCGAGGAGGGGCAGCGCATCGCCCGCGCCCTCGGGCACCGCAAGGCGGTCATCCTGCGCAACCACGGCATGCTCACCGTGGGCACCACCGTCGAGAGCGCGGCCTGGTGGTTCCTCACCCTCGAGCGCACCTGCCAGTCGCAGCTGATGGCCTACAGCGCGGCAGCCGGCCTCGGCAGCAAGCCGATCCAGATCGACCCGGTCGAGGCCGAGGCGACCCGGGGCCAGGTGGGCTACGAGCTCGCCGGCTGGTTCCAGTGGCAGCCGATCTGGGAGCGGATCTCGCGCGACAACCCCGACATCTTCGACTGACCGGCCGCGCCGGTCAGCCGACGGCGACGACCCGACGCGTGCGCGACGACTGCTGCGCCGCCTCGAGCACGCGCAGCACGGCGACGGCGTCGGCGGGGTCGACCGGCACCGGCCCGCCGTCGCGCACGGCCGCGGCGAACGACCGGTAGTACGCGCCCCAGTCGCCGCGCGCGCTCGGCACCGGGCGCGCTCCGTGCTCGTCCCAGAGCGCCCCGTCGGGCTCGTCCGGCGCAGCCACGCCCTCTCGCTGCGCCGCTTCCTGGCCGTCGAGATCCTGCTTCACCCAGCCGGCGCGGCTGCCCTGCAGCACCAGCCGCGGACCGGTCCACGGGGCCGCCGCCGAGCACCACAGCATCGACGTCGCGCGGGCGGCGTGGGTGAGCACGAGCAGGCAGTCGTCGTCGACGACGGCGCCCGTGCGGCGCACGGCGACGTCGGCCCAGACCGTGTCGACCGGTCCGAGCAGGTGCACCGCCTGGTCGACGAGATGCGTGCCGAGGTCGAGCAGGACGCCGCCGCCGCCGGGGCGCTCGCGCCACCGATCGACGACCGTGGGCCGGAACCGCGTGAACCGGGACTCCAGGCGGTGCACGTCGCCGAGCGTGCCCTCGTCCAGCAGCCGCCTCGCGGTGAGGGTGTCGCTGTCCCAGCGCCGGTTGTGGAACACCGACAGGACCGCACCGGTCTCGCGCGCGTGCGCGACCAGCCGGGCGGCGTCGTCGGCGGTGACCGCGAGCGGCTTGTCGACGACGACGGCCTTGCCGAGGTCCATGGCCGTGGTCGCCAGGGGCACGTGCGCCTCGTTGCCGGTCACGACGACGACGGCGTCGTACTCGTCTGCACGGCCCCACAGCTCGTCGGCGGAGCTGACGAGCGCGGCCTCGGGCGCGTCCACGGCTGCCTGCTGCCGGCGCTGCGGGTCGCTGGTGACGACGTGCGTGAGCCGAACACCCTCCACGGCCTGCAGCAGCGGTCGGTGGATGACGCGACCGCCGAGTCCGTAGCCGACCAGCGCGGTGCGGAGCGCCGTCACGCCGCCCCCAGCTGCCGTCGCGCCTCGTCGAGCACACGCATCGTGGCGACGGTCTCCGCGAGTGGCAGCACGTCGCTCTCCGGGCGGCCCTCGCGCACGCAGCGCACGACCTCCTCGAGCTCGCCCTCGAAGCCGGCCCGACGGTCCGGCAGCACGTGCACCTCCGGCTCGTCGTCGCCGCGCTGCACGACCAGCCGCGTCGGTGCGTAGAAGGCGGCGTCCAGCTGGGCCCAGCCGGCCGACCCGACGAGCAGGGACGTGGTCGGCATGCGCGTGAGCAGCGACTGGTCGAGCACCGCGTGGGCGCCGCCGGCGAACGTCAGGACCAGCGACGACTCGGCGTCGACGCCGGTGGCTGCGAGCGACCCGGTGGCACGCACGTCGGCCGGGTCGCCGAGCAGCAGCCGTGCGAGGTCGACCGTGTAGACACCGACGTCGAGCAGCGCGCCACCGCCGAGCGACGGCGACCACAGTCGCCCGCCGGGGTCGTACGGCGCCGGGAAGCCGATGGACGCGTGCAGCGACCGCAGCTCACCGAGGTCGCCGGACTCCGCGAGGTCGGCGACGCGGCGCACCAGCGGGTTGAAGCGCATCCACATGCCCTCCATGAGGAAGGCGCCGGTCTCCTGAGCCACCCGCGCGAGCCGCTCGGTCTCGGCCAGGTCGTGCGTCAGGGGCTTCTCGCACAGCACGGCCTTGCCGGCCTCGAGCGCCGCGACGACGACGTCAGCGTGCTGCGCGTGCGGAGTCGCGACGTAGACGGCGGCGACGTCGTCGTCTCGCGCGAGCTCCTCGTAGGAGCCGTACGAGCGCGGGGCTCCGAGGTCCGCGGCGAGCGCGGCGGCGCGACCGGCGTCGCGTGACCCGACGGCCGCGACGTGCATCTCGGGGTGCTCGGCCACGACCATCCCCACCGCCCGAGCGATGCGCCCCGTCGCCGCGACACCCCAGCCGAAGCTCATCGCCCGGTCACCTCCTGCCGTACCGCGGCGTAGGCCTCGCGCACCCGGCGTCCGGCGTCCGGGCTGTCCGGCGGGCGCTCGACCGCCGTCACCGGCCACTCCGGGAGGGCGCCGGTGAGCGCCCACGCGGCCTGCCGGGCGGCGCCGAGGGCGACGTACTCCCCGGCCTGGGGAACGACGACCGGGACGCCGATCAGCGACGGCAGCACGGCCTGCACGGCGGCCGACCGGGCTGCGCCCCCGATGAGCAGGACGCGCTGCGGCTGGACGCCGCAGCGGACCAGCGCGTCCACGGCGTCGGCGAGCCCGCAGAGCATCCCCTCGACCGCGGCGCGGGCGAGGTTCTCCGGCGTCATGGCAGCGCGGGTGAGCCCGTGCAGGCTGCCGCGGGCGTCCGGCAGGTCGGGGGTGCGCTCGCCGTCGAGATAGGGCAGCAGCACGAGCCCGTCAGCGCCTGGCCGGGCGTTCAGGGCCAGCCTGTCGAGCCCGGCGAGGTCGGTGTCGAGCAGCCGTGCCGCGGCGGTGAGCACGCGGGCGGCGTTGAGCGTCGCGACGAGCGGCAGGTAGCGACCGGTCGCGTCCGCGAAGCCGGCGACGGCACCGGTCGGGTCGCTCACCGGGTCGTCGTGGACGGCGAACGCCGTGCCGCTCGTCCCGAGCGAGACGACGACGTCGCCCGCTCGTGCGCCCAGCCCCAGGGCGGCGCCCATGTTGTCGCCGGTGCCGGCACCGACGACGACGCCGTCGGGCGTCGTCCCGGCCGGCTCGTCCGGCGCAAGCACCCGGGGCACGTCGAGGTCCCGGCCGAAGGCGGCGCGCAGCAGGTCGAGGCGGTACTGGCCGGTCGCCGGCGACCAGTAGCCGGTGCCGGAGGCGTCGCCGCGGTCCGTGGTCAGCGGGGCCCCGTCGGGCAGCAGTCGGGACGTGAGCCAGTCGTGGGGGAGCAGCACGGAGCGCACCCGCGCCGCGGCGGCCGGCTCGTGCTCGGCGAGCCAGCGGAGCTTGGTGACGGTGAAGCTCGCGACGGGCACCAGGCCCACGGCCTCGGCCCACTCGCGCGCACCCCCCAGCTCGGCCGTCAGCACCTGCGCGGCGGGGGCCGACCGCAGGTCGTTCCAGAGCAGGGCGGGCCGCACGACGGCGCCGCCGTCGTCGAGCACGACCATGCCGTGCTGCTGGCCTGCCACCGAGACCGCTGCGACGCCGTCGAGCAGCCCGCCGGACGTCGCGTCCCGCAGAGCGCGCTGCCAGGCGTGCGGGTGGACCTCCGTGCCGTCCGGGTGCGGCGCGTTCGCGCTGCGCACCAGCTCGCCCGTGGCCGCGTCGGCGACGACGACCTTCGTCGACTGCGTCGAGGAGTCGATGCCGGCGACGAGCGTCATGCGCCGGTGCGTGCGACCAGGGGCAGTCCCTGCATCGTGCCGAGGGGGTCGTCGAGCAGCGCGGCGAAGCCGAGCTCGGCGGCGCCGACCGCGACGGAGTCGTTGCCCAGGCCGGCCACGACCAGCTGCACCTGCTCGGCCGACGCCGCGAGCACCCCGACGAGCGACTCGCGCACGATCGGCTCCGTGACGGCGAAGACGTGTCGGATGGTGCCGCCGAAGACGATGAGCTGCGGGTTGAAGACGTTCACGAGGTTCGCCACTCCGGTGCCGAGCGCCCTGCCGACCCGGCGCATACCGGCGCGAGGCCAACCCTCCCCGGTGCTGTAAGCGGTGAGCACGTCGGCGAGAGGCGTGCCCGCCGGTGCCCCGGTGGCGAGCAGCACGGCCTCCTCGCTGATCGCGGTCTCCCAGCAGCCGCGCCGGCCGCAGCGGCAGACCCGGCCCTTGGGGTCGATGACCATGTGCCCGATCTCGCCGGCGTAACCGCCGGTGCCGCGCATCGGTCGACCGCCGGCGATCACGCCGCCGCCGATGCCGACCTCGCCGGCGATGTACACGACGTCGGTCAGCCCCCGCGCGACACCCCGCAGGTGCTCGGCGCGGGCGCCGAGGTCACCGTCGTTGCCGAGGGTGATGGGGAGCGTGGTGTCGAGCCGGTCGGCCAGCAGAGCGCGCAGCGGCACGTCGACCCAGCCCAGGTTCGGCGCGAACCGCACGACGCCGTCGTCGTCGCTGACGACGCCGCACACACCGACGCCGATGCCGACGCACCGCGAACCGGGCGGTGCGCCGTCGAGCAGCGCACGCACCAGCCGCACCACACGGCCGAGCGTGCGGCGCACCGCGTAATCGCCGGTGCCCTGCTCGAGGTCCCGGCGGTCGAGCACGACGCCGCCGAGCCCGATCCGCAGCGCCGTCAGGTGCGCGACGCCGACGTCGAGCGCGACGACGAACACGCGCTCGGACTCCGGCTCGACGGTGATGGACGGGCGCCCCGTGCCGCCCCGGCCGACCGGCGCCGTCTCGCGGGCGAGCCGGGCGACCACCAGGTCCTCGGTGAGCGTCTTGACGGTGCTGCGGTTGAGTCCCGTCAACGCCGTCAGGTCGGCGCGCGACGTCGCGCCGTGGACGTGCAGCAGGCGCAGGAGCGTCGCGAGGTTGCGTCGACGGACGTCGTCCACCGAGGCCGGCGTCGTCACCGGGTCCGGGGACGACACGTCAGACGCGGCCGGTCGCCGCCGCGCGCTTGCGCGACAGGGCGTCGACGCTCGCCGCCACGAGCAGCACCGCGCCGGTCACCATGAACACGACGCTCGACGGCTGGTTCAGCAAACCCATGCCGTTGATGATGACGGCGATCACCAGACCGCCCACCACGGCGTCCATCACCTTGCCCTTGCCGCCGAACAGGCTGGTGCCGCCGATCACGGCAGCGCCCACCGCGTAGAGCAGGGTCGACGCGCCTCCGGTCGACGGCGTGATGCCGTTGTCCCGGCTCGCCAGCAGCAGACCGGCGACCGCCGCCAGGCTCGAGGAGATGACGAAGCAGGCGAGCTTGACCCGCTGCACGTTGATGCCGGCGCGCCTCGCCGCCTCGGCGTTGCCGCCCACGGCGTACACGTGCCGGCCGAACGCCGTGCGGCCGAGCACGAAGTTGAGCCCGACGAGCAGCCCGACGAGCAGCACCACCACGATGGGCACGCCCTTGATGGACGTCAGCGCGACGTTCCGGCTGCGCTCCTGCGACAGGTACGCCGTCGCCAGGCCGAGCAGCAGGGCCAGGACCACGATCTTCGCGACGACGACCTGCATGCTCGTCGAGGCCAGCCCGGTCTGCCTGCGCCGCTGCGCCTTGCGCAGGGACACGAACGCGTAGGTCGCGACCACGGCCACGACCATCGCCCAGCCGAGCCAGACCGGCAGGGTGTCGTTGTTGAGGGCGAGCAGGTTGTCGTCCCGCACCGGGATGCTGCCGCCCTCCCCGATGAGCTCCAGGAGCACCCCCTGCAGGCCGAGGAAGGCCGCGAGCGTCACGACGAACGACGGGATGCCGAGCCGGGCGACGAGCAGCCCGATGAAGATGCCGATGACCGCGCCGGTGAGGACGCCGGCGACCACGGCGAGCCACCACGGCCGCTCCTGCCGGGTCAGCAGGATGGCCATGACCGCCCCGCCGGTCCCGGCGGTGAACCCCGCCGACAGGTCGATCTCACCGAGCAGCAGCACGAAGACCAGACCCATGGCGATGACGATGACCGCGGCGCTCTGGTTGATGAGGTTGGCCAGGTTGAAGGCGTTCGTGAACTGTTCCGGCCGCAGCGCCGAGAACACCGCGACGAGGACGACGAGGCCCAGCAACGCGGGCAGCGAGCCGACGTCGCCCCCGCGGACGCGCTCGAGGTACTCCGCCATCGTGGCACGCACGCCCGAGTGGGCGACGACGGGCCCCTGCTGCGGCTCGACACGGGTGCTCGTCGGGATGCTCATCTCTCCTCCGTGGCCGCTGGGCCGGCGGCGAGCTTGTCGGCGGCGGTCAGCCCGTGCTCGCCGGAGCGTCCGGCCGTGATCAGCTCGACCACCTGGTTGCGCGTCACCTCGCTCGCGCGCACCTGCGCGGCCATGCGGCCGAGGTACAGCACCGAGATGCGGTCAGCCACCTCGAAGACGTCGTTGAGGTTGTGGCTGATGAGGACGACGGCCAGCCCCTTGTCCGCCAGCCGCCGCACGAGCTTGAGCACCTGCTCGGTCTGCGCGACGCCGAGTGCGGCGGTGGGCTCGTCGAGGATGACCAGCTTGGAGTTCCACAGCACCGAGCGGGCGATGGCGACGGTCTGCCGCTGACCACCGGACAGGCTCGACACCGTCTGCCGGATGGATTTGACGGTGCGCACGGACAGCCCGGCCAGCGTCTCCGCCGCCCGCTTCTCCATCTCGGCCTCGTCGAGCCGACCGCGCCTGGTCAGCTCGCGGCCGAGGAAGAGGTTGTGGACGATGTCCAGGTTGTCGCAGAGCGCGAGGTCCTGGTAGACGACCTCGATGCCGAGCGCGTTGGCCTGCTTGGGGTTGTGGACCGCCACGGCTGCGCCGTCGAAGAGGTACTCGCCGCCGTCGAAGGCGTGGATGCCGGCGATGCCCTTGATGAGCGTGCTCTTGCCGGCACCGTTGTCGCCGACGAGGGCAGTGACCTGCCCGGGATAGGCGTCGAAGTCGACGCCCTGCAGGACGTGCACCGCGCCGAAGCTCTTGTCGACGCCTCGCAGCGACAGCAACGGCTCGGGGTCGGGGGCTGGTCGGTTCGCTGCGGCGGTGCCGGGCGTCGTCATCGGAGCTCCGGGGTGGTTGGGGGAGAGGGGGACGCCGACGGCCCGGTGCAGCGCACCGGGCCGCCGACGTGGTCGGTCAGCTGATCCCGGCCTCGGTGCAGGCGGCCTGGAACTCCGCCGTGCAGATGTCCTCGACCGTCCAGAACCCGTCGTCGATGACGTCCTTGACGTTGTCCTTGAAGATCGCCTGCGGCGTCTCGAGGACCGACGGGACGTCCCTGTCGAGCTCGGTGTCCTTGACCGTCCCGGTGGCCAGCGACGAGGCATCCTCGCCCTTGATCAGCGCGATGGCCAGCTCGGCGGCGGCGTCGGCCTCCTTCTTGATGGCCTTGTAGACCGTCATGCACTGGTCGCCCGCCAGGATGGCCTGCAGGCCCTCCTTGCTCGCGTCCTGGCCGGTCACCGGCACCTTGCCGTTCAGGCCGTTCGCCTTGAGGCGCGCGATGATGCCGCCGGCCATGGTGTCGTTGGCCGAGACGACGCCGTCCACCTTGCCGCCGTTCTGGGTGTACAGCTGCTCGAAGGCGGTGCCGGCCTTGGTCGCGTCCCACTCACCCGTCTGGTCACCGACGATCTTGTAGTCGCCGGAGTCGACCTTGGGCTTGAGTGCCTCGACGTAGCCCTGCTTGAACAGCGCGGCGTTGTTGTCCGTCGGGTCACCGTTGATCATGACGACGTTCGCCTGGGCCTTGCCGGCGTCGTCGAGGCACTTGATGAGTCCCTCACCCATCGTCCGGCCGACCTCGACGTTGTCGAACGAGACGTAGTACGAGGCCTCGCCACCCAGCGTCAGGCGGTCGTAGTCGATGGTCTCGACGCCCGCTGCCTTGGCCTTCTTGAGGCACGCGGAGCCGGACTCGGAGTCGAGATTGACGATGAGCAGCACGTTGACACCTGCGTTGATCATGCCGTCGCAGAGGGTGCCGAACTTCGACACGTCGCCGCCCGCGTTCTGGATGTCGGCCTCGATGTCGGCCTCCTCGAAGGCGGCCTCGAGGAACGGGCGGTCGTTGGCCTCCCAGCGCGGAGACGTCGAGGCGTCGGGGAGGATCACGCCGACCTTGCCGCCCTCACCCCCGCCGCCGTCAGTGCCGTTGCCGGCGGTGTCGCCGCCGTCGTCGCCGCAGGCGGCGAGGACCAGCGCGAGGGCGGCCACCGTGGCTGCTCTCGCGAGAGTCTGCTTGCGCATGGACAGGTCTCCTTCTGCGTGGCGTGGCGACCAGGGGCAGGCGGCGGGCCGCCCGTGCGCGGATGCGCTGTGACCTGTGCCACAGGCTTTGTTGTGAGTGGCAACCTAGACCCGGAGGTGGCATCGATGCAAGCCCTGGCGCAGAAGTGGTTGCTGCTGTGACTGCTCGTGCTCGGGTGACTACTGCGATGGCGTCTTGACGTGGCGGCACCTGTCGGCACAAAGTTGAGGCCCCCAACAAAGGCGGTGCACGCGCATGACTCGAGCTCCTCGTCCCGAGGACCGCTTCACCTTCGGCCTCTGGACGGTGGGCTGGCAGGCGCGCGACCCGTTCGGTGACGCCACGCGTGCGCCGGTCGACCCGGTCGAGACCGTCCACCGGCTGGCCGAGCTCGGTGCCTACGGCGTCACCTTCCACGACGACGACCTGCTCGCCGTGGGCAGCGACCGTGATGCCGAGGTCAAGCGCTTCCGGGCCGCCGTCGACGAGACGGGGCTGGCCGTGCCGATGGTGACGACCAACCTGTTCACGCACCCGGTCTTCAAGGACGGCGCCTTCACGAGCAACGACCGCTCCGTGCGCCGGTACGCCCTCCGCAAGGTGATGCGCAACCTCGACCTGGCCGCTGAGCTGGGAGCGCAGACCTACGTGTTCTGGGGCGGCCGCGAGGGCTCGGAGACCGACGCGGCCAAGGACGTGCAGGCAGCCCTGGACCGGTACCGGGAGGGGCTCGACACGCTGGCGGAGTACTGCGTCCAGCGCGGCTACGACCTGCGGTTCGCGCTGGAGCCCAAGCCCAACGAGCCGCGCGGCGACATCCTGCTGCCGACCATCGGCCACGCGCTGGCCTTCATCTCCACCCTGGAGCACGCCGACCGCGTCGGCCTCAACCCGGAGGTCGGTCACGAGCAGATGGCCGGCCTGAACTTCGTGCACGGGATCAGCCAGGCGCTGTGGCACGGCAAGCTGTTCCACATCGACCTCAACGGCCAGCACGGGCCCAAGTTCGACCAGGACCTCGTCTTCGGGCACGGCGACCTGCTGAGCGCCTTCTTCCTCGTCGACCTGCTCGAGCACGGCGGTCCGGGTGGTGGCCCGGCATACGACGGACCGCGCCACTTCGACTACAAGCCGATGCGCACCGAGGACGCCGAGGGCGTGTGGGCCTCGGCCGCTGCCAACATGCGCACCTACCTGCTGCTCGAGGAGCGCGCCGCCGCCTTCCGCGCCGACCCCGAGGTGCAGCAGGCGCTGGAGCGCAGTCGGGTGCCGGAGCTGGCAGTGCCGACGCTGGGCGAAGGCGAGACCCTCGCCGACCTGCTCGCCGACCGCTCGGCGTTCGAGGACTTCGACCCCGACGTCGTCGGACGGGCCGGGTACGGGTTCGGGCAGCTGGACCAGCTCGCCGTCGAGCACCTGCTGGGCGCTCGCTGACGGGGACCGTCCGGCTCGCCGCCGGTGCGGCTGCGCTCGAGCTCGACCCCGCCGACGGCGGCCGCTGGACGGCGCTCGCGGTCGACGACCTCGCTCTGCTCACGGACGTCGGCGTGCCCGGTGGCCATCCGCCGACCCGGCGCGGCTGCTTCGCCATGGCGCCGTTCGCGGGGCGGCTGCGCGACGGGCGGCTGACGTGGGGCGGTGTGGAGCACCAGCTGCCGCGGCACGCTGCGCCGCACGCCATCCACGGCACCGCTGTGGACGCGGCATGGACCGTCGTCGACCGCACGTCCACGACAGTGGTGCTGGAGCACGTGCTGGCTGACCCCTGGCCGTTCGCGGGCACGGTCAGGCAGCAGCTCGAGCTGTCGGCAGACGGCCTGGAGGCGACGCTCTCGCTGCACGCCGACGAGGAGCAGCCCGTCACCCTCGGCCTGCACCCGTGGTTCCGCCGCCGGATCGGCCGCGGCGGTCCGGTCCGGCTCGACCTCGACCCGCTCCAGCAGTACGCGCGCGGGGCCGACGGGCTGCCGACCGGCGAGCTCGTCGACCCGCAGCCCGGACCGCACGACGACTGCTTCCTCGGAGTCCGCAGACCACCGCGCCTGAGCTGGCCGGGTGCCCTGGAGCTGGTGCTCAGCAGCAGCGCGGACCACTGGGTGGTCTTCGACGAGCGTCCGGAGGTCGTCTGCGTGGAACCGCAGACCGGCCCGCCGGATGCCGTGCACCTCGGCCGTGCCGACGCCGTGCCGGCGGGGGGCGAGCTCGCGCTGCGCGTCGTCCTGCGCTGGTCGCGGCTGCCGGCCGAGCAGGTCTAGGGTCCGCGGCGTGGAGCAGCGGGTGCTGGGGCGCACGGGCCGGTCGGTGTCGGTGGTGGGTTTGGGCTGCTGGCAGCTCGGCGGCGATTGGGGCGAGGTTCAGGAGGCCGACGCGCTCGCCGTGCTGCACGCTGCAGTCGACGCCGGGGTGACCCTGCTCGACACCGCAGACGTGTACGGCGACGGCCGGAGTGAGCGCCTGATCGGGCGCTTCCTGCGCGAGCGGGGGGACGAGCGGCTCGTCGTCGCGACGAAGGCGGGTCGTCGCGCCGACCCGCACGTGCCCGAGGCCTTCACGCTCGAGGCGCTGAGAGGGTGGGTCGACCGCAGCCGCCGCAACCTCGGCGTCGAGCGGCTCGACCTCGTGCAACTGCACTGCCCGCCGACGCCGGTCTACGACGACGACCGCGTCTTCGACGCCCTGGACACGCTGGTGGCGGAGGAGCGCGTCGCGGCGTACGGCGTCTCCGTCGAGACCGTCGCCGAAGGGATGCGAGCGTTGCAGCGCCCTGGCGTGGCGACGCTCCAGGTCATCGTCAACGTCTTCCGGCAGAAGCCGCTCGAGCGACTGCTTCCCGCCGCTGCGGAGGCGGGCGTCGGCGTGCTGGCACGCGTGCCGCTGGCGAGCGGGCTGCTCTCCGGGAAGTACGACGAGACCACCGAGTTCGCCGCCGACGACCACCGCAGCTACAACCGGCACGGCGAGGCGTTCGACGTCGGCGAGACCTTCAGTGGCGTGCCGTACGAGCTCGGCGTGCGCGCCGCGCGCGAGGTCGCCGGCCTCACGCCGGACGGCGCCACGACCGCCCAGCTCGCCCTGCGCTGGGTGGTCGACCAGCCGGGTGTCACGACGGTGATCCCCGGGGCTCGCCATCCTGGCCAGGCCAGGAGCAACGCCGCCGCGGCCGGCCTGCCGCCGCTCGACGCCGAGCGCCTGCAGGCGATGCGCCGCATCTACGACGACCACGTCCGGGCAGCGGTGCACCACCGCTGGTGAGTGCCGCCTGCTGCTCGGAGCGTCCTCGCGGGTGAGCGTGGAGCCAGGGCCGTGGCCGGACCGGCATTCGGCCTAGTGCGCATGGCAAGAGCGCACCTGTCATGACATGGCCCTCAGGGCGACGACATGGCCCGTGATGACCGATTCGGCGCCGGGCGCTTCAGTCAGGCGACGGCCGGCGCCGACGCAGGCGACGACGCAGCAGACCGACCCCCATGGAGGCCCTTCACATGCCGGCAGCAACTGCCTGTGCGCGCGGCACCGTGACCGCTGCCCGTCCCGTCGACCCCGAGCTGCTGCTCGCGATGCGCCAGATCGTCGCGGGGCATCACGACGGCCGGGAGGCCGCACGACAGCGCGCAGAGGAGGCCGCGCGCCGGCTGACCACGGCGCTGACCGCGCTCGCCGCTGCCGTCCTGGCACTGGACGTGGCCCTGTTCGTGGCCTGACCGGGGGACCGCGGGGGTGGCTCCGGACCGGAGCCGACCGCGGTCGAGCCGCGCCAGGCGTCCAGGGGGCGTTGCTGGAGCCCGGCCGGCAGGCGGAGTCGACGCCGTTCCGCTGCTAGCGTCGGTCCGTTGAGGGGCCATGAACGGCATCGAGCTGCGGGAGCATGCACGCCGCGCCTTCGACGGGGGGCAGTGGCGGGAGTGCTACGAGCACCTGGCGCCGGCGGTCGCGCAGGACGCGCCGCTGGAGCCTGAGGACGCCGAACGGCTGGCGGTCGCCGCGTACCTCACCGGGCGCGACGCCGAGAGCACCGACGCCTGGATCCGCGCGCACCGGCGTTGGCTCGACCGGACCGCGTACGACGCCGCCGTGCGGTGCGCCTTCTGGGCCGGCTTCGGCCTGCTGCAGCGGGGCGAGCCGGCGCAGGGCAGCGGCTGGCTGGCCCGGGCGAGCAGCCTGGTCGAGCAGCACGGGCTGGACGGCGTGGAGCGGGGGTACCTGCTGCTTCCCGAGGCGCTGATGGCCATGGGCGACGGTGATCCGGATCAGGCCCTCGACCGGTTCGGGCAGGCCGCACGACTCGCGCAGCACTTCGGCGACCGGGATCTGGCCGCGCTCGCGAGCGTCGGGCGGGCAGAGGCGGTGCTGCGCTCGGGTCGCCTGCCCACGGGCATGCGGCTGCTCGACGAGGCGATGGTCTCCGTGACCGCCGGGGAGACGTCCCCGATCGTGTCCGGCGTCGTCTACTGCGCCGTCATCGAAGCCTGCCAGCAGGCCTTCGACCTGCGGCGAGCCCGGGAGTGGACGGCGGCGCTGGCCAGGTGGTGCGGCCGCCAGCCCGACCTGGTCCCGTACCGCGGCCAGTGCCTGGTGCACCGGGCCCAGATCCTGCAGCTCGGTGGGCAGTGGGCCGAGGCCCTGATCGAGGCGCAGCGGGCGTGTGAGCGGCTCGCCGAACCACCGCACCCAGCGATCGGCATGGCGCACTACGAGCTGGCCGAGCTCCACCGGCTGCGCGGCGAGCTGGGCGAGGCAGAAGCTGCCTACCGCCGCGCGCACGCCGCCGGGCGCCCACCGCAGCCCGGCCTGGCGCTGCTCCGGCTCGCCGAGGGCCGGACCGACGCCGCCGCGGCGACCGTCGAGCGTGCTCTCGACGAGGCGGGCGATCGCCTCGCGCGGGCGCAGATCCTGCCGGCCGTCGTGGAGGTCATGGTCGCGGCGCAGCGGACGGCGGAGGCACGGCGGGCGGCCGAGGAGCTCGCTGAGCTGGCAGCGGGCGGCGCCGGCGGGCTGCTGCATGCGGTCGCGGCCCGTGCCCGCGGGGCGGTGCTGGTCGCCGAGGGCGAGCACCGGGCCGCGCTGGACCCGCTGCACGCTGCGTGCCGGGCCTGGCAGGAGCTGGAAGCGCCCTACGAGGCCGCCCGCACGCGCGTGCTCATCGCCGCGGCGTACGAGGCGGTCGGCGACCCGGAGACTGCCGAGCTGGAGCGCGATGCCGCCCGGTCGGTGTTCGAGCGCCTCGGCGCGTCGCCGGCGCTGGCGACGCTCGACGCGACGGGCATCCGACCATCCGGGCACGCCGCGACTCCCGTGACCACACGAGAGCGCGAGGTCCTCCGCCTGGTCGCGGCGGGCAGGACGAACCGCGAGATCGCCCGGTCGCTGGGCCTCAGCGACCGGACGGTCGAGCGCCACCTGAGCAACATCTTCACCAAGCTCGACGTGCCGAACCGGGCGGCTGCGACCGCGTACGCGTACGACCACGACCTCGTGTAGGGGCGTACGGGATTTCCGCCACGTTCCGGTAGCAGATCTGGCGGCTTCCCCCGAAGTCGGGTGCCGAGCCGGTTCGTACGGTCCGCTTGATCGCGCCACCGCAGCGACAGGGAGACCCGACATG
Source organism: Mycobacteriales bacterium (assembly GCA_035554015.1). Lineage (GTDB taxonomy): Bacteria > Actinomycetota > Actinomycetes > Mycobacteriales > SCTD01 > DATLGD01. Next base: position 2,045 of record DATMJH010000451.1, on the reverse strand, counting down.
ACCATCCGGCAGGACACCTCGGCATCGCTGTACGCCAAGTACGCGGCCGACGCCGCCCAGAACTACGAGGATCACTTCGTGCCCGCCATCGGCACGCCGTTCGCCCGCCGGCTGCTCGCCACGGCGGGGCTGGCGCCGGGGGAGCGGGTGCTCGACGTCGCCTGCGGCACCGGCCTGGTCACCCGGCTGGCCGCCGAGGCCGTGGGCGCCGAGGGCAGCGTCGCGGGTCTCGACCCGACGCCGGGCATGCTGCAGCTGGCCCGATCCCTCTCACCGACCGGGATCGAGTGGTACGAGGCGCCCGCGGAGGCGATGCCGCTGCCCGACGCGGCATTCGACGTCGTGCTGTGCTCGATGGGCCTGCAGTTCTTCGAGGACAAGGTGCAGGGGCTGCGGGAGATGCGCCGGGTCCTCCGCCCGGGCGGCCGCGCGGTGATCTCGACGCCGGGACCGACCCCGCCGCTGTTCCAGGCGATCGACGCGGCCCTCGCCGATCACGTGGGAACGGAGGCGTCGTGCTTCGTGCACGCGGTGTTCTCGGTGCACGACCCCGCCGAGGCGCGCGAGCTGCTCGCCGCCGCCGGGTTCGACGAGGTCGAGGTGGAGACCGGCACCGTCCCGCTGCGCGTCGACCCGCCGGCGGACTTCTTCTGGCAGTACGTGAGGAGTACGCCGCTGGCCGCTGCCGCCGCCGGCCTGGACGACACCGGCAGGGCCGCCCTCGAGCGCGACGTCGTCGAGCGCTGCCAGCCCTTCGTCGACGGCGACGCCATGGCGATGGAGCCCGGGGTCCTGGTGGTCACCGGTTCCCGCCGCTGAGGTCGAGGTCGCTACGTGGATCGACCAGCCCCGATGCCGCGGGCCACTCGCACGGTCGCGGTCGTCGATCTGGCTCCCGAGATCGGCCACCGACGCGTGCTCGCAGGAACGTGCTCGCCCGCTGGCGTGCCACCGGCGCTGCTCCCGGCAGGCGGGTCGGCTGGTCGCCGAACCGGTGCGGGCGTACTCACTGCCGCTCGAGACTGAACGCGAGCAGTTGCTGAGAGCGTCGGCGCGCATCTTTCCTTGATGGCGGACATGCCGCCGTGCGGTGTGACGAGGGCCAGCGCAGCCGGAACCACGTCCTGCGACGGTGAGACACGTGCCCCGATGACCACGGGTGCGGTCTGCCGTGTCGGTGCGAGCTCGGCCCGCAGCAGCGACAGCATGCCAGCGGAGAAGGTGCGCCCGAGATCGGCCTCGGGCAGGTGGACGCGTCCACGATCGGCCCGACATGACGGGCCAGTCGCTGTCGAGAGATGGCATTTGGCCATCCTTCATGGGGCCGCTTGGGCCTCCGCGGTTGCTGCGCGGTCACGCCCTCCCGAGCGGGGGCCACGTGCCTCTGTCCAACCGCTGTTCGCGCCACCTCCGCGGGTGTTCTCTCAGACAGCACCAGGACAGCGCGGAGCCCGACACTCTTGCTGAGCAGCGTTCCCGCCGATGGCAGGGATGCCGTGCGAGGACGAACGTCCCTGCTGATCGGCAACGGGCGCGCGCGGGTATCCGCGGCCGCTGTTGCCCCAGAGGCGCTGCCGCCCCGCGGCAGAGCCTCTGTGCGTGGTTCAGTGACGGACCTCACTCACAGCCCGCTCATAGGGGCTGTAAGGCAGAGCGCAGCAAGCCCGACGACGCTGACGAAGTGACCAGGACGAACGACCAGCCCTCGCCACGGACGGTCGTCGATCGCGGTCGACAAGCGCTGTGCAACGTCCGATCACAGGTCTCCGCCAGCTAAGGCATGGGCGCGGCTGTCCTCTGGTACGGCCACCCGCTCCAGCGGTTCTCGCTCTCGCAGCGGGCGACCGGCGAGCCGCCCGACTACGAACGTGAAAGTCTAGGGATCGATAGTCTAGACATCGACCTCGTGGCATGCGAATGTCGTGATACGGGACTCGGCCCGGCCAGAGAGGCAAGGAGTGCGGCGCATGTCCCAGTCCCGCAGCCGTAACACTGAGCGCCGTACCGCCGTGGTTACCGGAGCCGGCAGTGGGATCGGCAAGGCT
>DATMJH010000450.1:0-7058 GCA_035554015.1 Mycobacteriales bacterium | reverse complement strand
GGTCAACGGAGGTCGGTCCCTCGGTGCGCGACCCGCCTCGTGCGGTGCGCCCACTACCCTGCGCACTGCCTCTGCCACGGGGCTGGCCGTCGCGCCAGCGTCGCCGTCCTCCAGGAGACCCGTTGCCCCGCAGCGCCCTGCGCGTCCGCGAGGCGCAGCCCCGCGACCTCCCGTCGCTCGTCGACCTGGCCGGCGAGCTGCGCGAGGCGCTGCTGCCCTCGGCAGAGGCCGGGCTGCGCCCGACGACGCCCCCTGGACGAGCCGTCCTGCGGCAGCGGCTGCGCGCCGCGCTCGACCATCCCGACCGGCAGCTCGTCGTCGTCGAGAGCGAGGCGGGGGAGACGCTGGGGATGGCGCTGCTGACGCTGGCCGACGCCAACGCGCTGTACGACTCGCCGGCGGTGCACATGACGCACGCCGTGGTCGGTGACCGGTACCGCCGTCGCGGCGCCGGCCGCGCGCTGGTCGCCGCGGCGGTGGCCTACGCCGAGGAGCGCGGTACCGACCAGGTGGTCGTCGCGGTGCGGCCCGGGTCGCGCGAGGCGAACCGCTTCTTCGCCCGCCTCGGCTTCGCGCCGCTCGCCCTGCGCCGGGCGGCGTCGGTCGCCACGCTGCGGCGCTCGCTCGCCTCCCACGACGTGCCCGTCGGCCGCCTGCGCAGCCGGCGCGCTCCGGTCGCGGCGGTCGTGCCGCAGCCGTCTCCGACCGCCGTTCCGGCGCCGGCCGACAGCTGATCGCCTCTCTCTCGCGCGGTCTGTCTCGTCCGCGCCGTCCCTAGACTCGCCGCCGTGCCCGCCGCTGCGACCGTGCCGCCCGCCGACGACGTCGAGCGCCCGCGGCTGCTCCTGCTCGACGGGCACTCGCTGGCCTACCGCGCGTTCTTCGCGCTGCCGGTCGAGAACTTCTCGACGACGACCGGTCAGCCGACCAACGCCGTCTACGGCTTCACGGCGATGCTCATCAACGTCCTACGCGACGAGGCGCCCACGCACATCGCCGTCGCCTTCGACGAGGGCGGGCCGACGTTCCGGCACGAGGCCTACGCCGAGTACAAGGCCACCCGCACCGAGAGCCCGGCCGACTTCCGCGGGCAGGTCAGCCTCGTCAAGGAGGTCCTCGACGCGCTGCGCGTGCCGTGCGTCAGCAAGGCCGGCTTCGAGGCCGACGACCTCATCGCCACCCTGGCGACGCAGGCCGAGGCCGACGGCATGGACGTTCTCATCGTCACCGGCGACCGGGACGCCTTCCAGCTCGTCAGCGACCGGGTGACCGTCCTCTACAACAGCCGCGGCGTCTCGGACATGCGCCGGATGACGCCGGACGCCGTCCAGGACAAGTACGGCCTGACGCCGGCGCAGTACCCGGAGTTCGCCGCGCTGCGAGGCGACCCCAGCGACAACCTGCCGAACGTCCCAGGTCTGGGTGAGAAGACGGCGACCAAGCTCATCCAGCAGTACGGCGACGTCGCGGCGCTCATCGACCACGTGGACGAGGTGAAGGGCAAGGTCGGCGACGCGCTGCGGGCGAACGCGAGCAACGTGCTGCGCAACCGGCAGCTCACCGAGCTCGACCGGTGCGTGCCGCTGGACGTCGCCCCGCGCGACCTGCGGGTGGGCCAGTGGGACCGCGACGAGGTGCACCGGGTCTTCGACGCGCTGCAGTTCCGGGTGCTGCGCGAGCGGCTCTACGCGACGCTGCAGGCCGTCGAGCCCGAGGCCGACCAGGGTTTCGAGGTCGACGCCCGGCTGCTGGAGCCCGGCGAGGTCCGGGCCTTCCTCGACAGCCTGCCGCGCGGCGTCCGCATCGGGCTGCACGTGCGCGGCGGCGCGCGGCTCGGCGGCGAGGACGCCGGCGGGGCGACGCTGCTCGGCATCGCCGCGCAGTCGGCCGAGGACGGCGCGCCGCGCGAGGGCGATGCCGCCACCGTCGCTCTGGAGCAGACCGACGAGGACGACGACGTCGCGCTGGCCGCGTGGCTCGCCGACCCGGCGGCACCCAAGGCGCTGCACGACCTGAAGCCGCAGCTGCACGCGCTGCAGGCGCGCGGCCTGGAGCTCGACGGCGTCACCAGCGACACCGCGCTCGCGGCCTACCTGGCGCTGCCCGGGCAGATGTCGTTCGACCTCGCCGACCTGTCGCTGCGGTACCTGCGCACCGAGCTGCGCAAGGAGGCCGGCGACGACGGGCAGCTGACGCTCGACGGCACCGGTGACGACCCCGAGCAGCAGCACGCCGAGGACGCGGCGCTGCGGGCCCGCGCCGCCGCGGACCTCGCCGTCGCCCTCGACGCCGACCTGGAGCGGCGCGGCGGCACCGCCCTGCTGCGCGACCTCGAGCTGCCGCTGGTGCGCGTGCTCGCCGAGTGCGAGCGCACCGGCATCGCCGTCGACACCGACCACCTCGCCTCGCTCGAGGCGCGGCTGCGCGGCTACGTCAAGCAGGCGGCGGAGGAGGCCTACGCGACGGTCGGTCACGAGTTCCACCTCGGCAGCCCGAAGCAGCTGCAGGCACTGCTGTTCGACGAGCTGGGCCTGCCCAAGACCAAGAAGATCAAGACCGGGTACACGACCGACGCCGACGCGCTGCAGAACCTGGTCGGCACCCACCCGGTCATCGAGCGGCTGCTGCACCACCGCGAGATGACGCGCCTGCTCATGGTGGTGGAGAAGCAGCTGCTGCCGACGGTCGCTGACGACGGCCGCATCCACACCACGTTCAAGCAGATGGTGGCGGCGACCGGCCGGCTCTCGAGCGACAACCCGAACCTGCAGAACGTGCCGATCCGCACGCAGCAGGGACGGGAGATCCGGCAGGGCTTCGTGCCGGGGCCCGGCTACGAGGCGCTGATGACGGCCGACTACAGCCAGATCGAGATGCGGATCATGGCGCACCTGTCGGACGACGCGGGCCTGAAGGAGGCCTTCGCGTCCGGCGAGGACCTGCACACCTTCGTCGCCTCACGCGCCTTCGACCTGCCGCCCGACGCGGTGGACCCCGAGCTGCGCCGCCGCATCAAGGCGATGTCCTACGGGCTGGCCTACGGCCTGTCGGCGTTCGGCCTGGCCGCGCAGCTGCGCATCCCGGTCGACGAGGCCAAGGAGCAGATGGCCGCCTACTTCGAGCGGTTCGGCGGCATCCGCGACTACCTGCGCGACGTCGTCGCCCAGGCCCGCAAGGACGGCTACACCTCGACCCTGCTCGACCGCCGCCGGTACCTGCCGGACCTCACCAGCGACAACGGCCAGCGCCGGCAGATGGCCGAGCGGATGGCGCTCAACGCGCCGATCCAGGGCTCGGCGGCCGACATCATCAAGCTCGCCATGCTCGGCGTCGCCCGGGCGCTGGAGCGCGAGGGGCTGCGCTCACGCCTGCTGCTGCAGGTGCACGACGAGCTGGTGCTCGAGGTGGCGCCGGGGGAGCGCGAGGCGCTGGAGGAGCTCGTCCGCCGCGAGATGGGCAGCGCCTACGAGCTGTCGGTGCCGCTCGACGTCAGCGTCGGCGTCGGCCCGAACTGGGACGCCGCGGGCCACTGACCCCCCGTTGCGTCCGCCTGTGCGCGCTCACGGTGTGGCCACCTGGGCGGACGCAAGCGGCGGGGGAGGGGTCAGGCGCGCTCGGCGGTGTGGACCTCGACGTCGCTCACCTGCTCCCCGGCGGCGACGGCGACCAGCTCGGCCAGGCTGTCCTCGAGGTGCGCGGCGAGGTCCGGCAGGTCCGGCAGCGCGTCGGCGTCGCCCAGCAGCCCGTACGTCACCTGCCCGTCGTAACTGATGATCGCGATGGCCAGCAGGTGCTCCGGCGCCAGGAACGCCAGCGGCGCGAGCTCGCGCAGCCGGCGGCCCATCAGGTAGATCGGCTGCTGGGGGCCCGGCACGTTGGTGACCAGCAGGTTGTAGAGCCGGCTGCTGAAGCCCAGCCGCGACGCCCGGGCCAGGATCGCCGGTGGCAGGGCGTTCTCGATCGAGGTCATGACCTTGGCGCCCTCGGCCGCGCGCGACGACTTCAGGTGCTGCATCGACTGGCGCACGAGCGACAGCCGGCGCAGCGGGTCGGTGATGCCCACCGGCAGGGGCGCCGCCATGATGGTGATCTCGTTGCCGGCGGCGCCGCTCGTGTCCTTCGTGCGCACCGACACCGGCACGCACGCGCGCAGCTGCAGGCCCGCCGTCGGGACTCCGCGCTCGACGAGGAACCGGCCGATGGCGCCGGCCACCGCCGTCAGCACGACGTCGTTGACGGTGGCGCCGGTCGCGCGCTTGACCGCCTTGTAGTCCTCGAGCTGCGTGCGGACGACGCTGACCGTGCGGTGCGGCCCCGGCTTGCCGTTGAAGATGCTCTGCGGCGCGCCGTTCACCAGCGGGGTCGCCGCGGCGGCGAGGGCGGCCGCGGTCTCCAGACCCTCCCGCACCGCCTGGTCCGGCCGCAGGGCCAGGCCGATGCCGCGGCGGGCGAGGCCGATCGCCTGCCGCGCGCCGCTGCGGGCCGCCGCGGCGACCAGGCCCACCGCGCCGGGCGTGGGCCGCGGCACCCAGCCGTCGTCGGGCACCCGCGTGGTCTCAGGGGACAGGTCGAGCAGCGCGGTGAGCAGATCGACCCCGCCGACGCCGTCGATCATCGCGTGGTGGGTCTTGCCGATGAGTGCCCACCGTCCGCCCTCGAGCCCCTCGACGAGCCACAGCTCCCACAGCGGCTTGGTCCGGTCGAGGCGCTGGGACAGCACGCGCGAGGTCAGTGTCAGCAGCTGCTGCTCACTGCCCGGTGCGGGCAACGCGGTGTGCCGCACGTGGTAGCCGATGCGGAACGCCGGGTCGTCGGCCCAGAGGGGCCTGCCGGTACCGAGCGGCATCTCGACGATCCGCTGCCGGTAGCGCGGCACCAGCGGCAGCCGCGACTCGAGGTGGGCGCGGAACTGCTCGCCCGTCGGTGCCGGGCCCTCAAAGACGCCGAGTCCGCCGATGTGCATGTGCGCACCGCCGTCCTCCTGGTGCAGGAAACCGGCGTCGATGCTGGTGAGCCGGTCGAGGTGCGACTGCGGCACGGGTTCCCCCTCGAGGTCCTGGTGCTGGGCACTCTCCCACTGCCGCCGAGCGCGCGCAGCGGGTGTCGAGCCCGGCTGCGGGGGGAGCCGGACCGCATCACCCTGCCCTGGAGGAGAAGCGCGCATGCACCTCGACCCGGTCCCGCTGCTGCTCGACGGCGTGGAGGTGCCCGGCCCGGAGGACCGGCGCAGCTCGAGGTCGCGCACTGGGAGGCCGCGCCCGTGATGTGAGGAGTCGTCCCGGTCCGCCGGACGATGTGAGCACAGTCGCCCCACAACGCTGGCTTTCGTCCTGTGCAACTCCGATTGCTCCCCGCTCGAGCGGGCCGTTCCACGCGACTAGGCCGGAAATGGTCCTGTTGAGCCATGGGATTGCCTGCGCAACCACTGCACTCTCGTTGCATCGGCGCAACACGCCGTGTCGAGGCGTCACGCCGCGGCCCCTCCCGGCGACCGCCGGAACGAGACAGCCCTGCACCCCAGGGCAGAGAGCGATCACCCATGGCCTCGGTGCGGATGCGCACCTGCACGGCTGGAGCGGCGCTCGCCGCCCTCGCCGGCATCCTCGTCACCCACGGCGGTGGCGTCTTCGGAAACGACTTCACCCCCGCCGTCGTGCTCGGCATCGCCCTCGGTGCGGCCCTCGGGCTCGTCCCGCACGGCACGCCGCTGCTGCGGGTCGCCGGCTTCGGCGCCGGCTTCCTCGCCGCGTGGGCCGGGTACGGCGCCCGCGCGCTGGTGCTGCCGGACACCGACCTGGGTCGCGGCCTCGCGGCCGTCTTCGTGCTCGCTCTCGTCACGGCGGTCGCGACGGCGTCGGCCGACCGCGTCCCGCTCTGGACCGGTCTGCTCGGCGTCGGCGCTCTGGTCGGAGCGTACGAGGCCGGGTACACCGCGGCGCCCACCGACGCCGCCGGTGCCTCCGTCGTCGCGGCCACGAGCGTGCTGCTGGCCGTCGTCGTCGGCTTCGTCGTCACGAACCTGATCGCCTCCCTGCCGGCGCAGACCGGCCGGGCACGAGGACACGCCACCGGCGACGCCTCCACCGCCGACCAGGATCTCTCGTTCCTCGAGCAGACCCTGCCCGGCAGCACCACCGGCACGACCCCTGTCCCCGGCCCGCGCGTCACCTCCGACGTCCCGACCTCGAGCGAGACCACCCGATGAGCTCCGTCCGCCGCATCCAGCGGTCCGTCTCCCGCAACCTCACCCGCAGCGCCACGGCCGTCGGCGTCGTCGGCGGCCTGGCCGGCCTGACGCTCACCGGTCCGGTCGCCGCCGCGGCGGCCGCCACCGCCGGCGAGCCGCAGGTCGTCAACCAGGAGAGCGTGGAGGTGCTGCTCGACGCCGCCGGCGAGGTCCAGGAGCAGCGGCTCTACAGCCAGCTCACCGTCCTCGGCGACGGCACCGTCACCGTCCTCGACCCGACGTCCGGAAAGGGCGTCCGCGACCTCGACGGCTTCTCCGCGCCGCTCGTACGGGACGGCAAGGCGCAGTACTCCATCGACGTCGACGGACGAGCGGACCGTCGCACGGTCGCCGACTTCGACCGCGAGCTGCCGGTGACGATCAAGGCCAGCTACGTCCTCGACGGCGAGCGGGTCGACCCCGAGGACGTCGTCGGCAGGTCCGGCACCCTCGAGACCACGTACACCGTCGTCAACCGCACGTCGGAGCCGACGGAGATCACGTACCAGAACGGCAAGGGCGAGGACGTCACCGAGACCGTCGACGTCGTCACCCCTTACGTCGGCCGGCTCGCCCTCGAGCTGCCGAGCTCGTTCAAGGACGTGCAGGCCGAGGGCGCCGACGACGGCGGCGACGGCCGCGGTGGCACCGGTCTGGCCTGGACGCTGGTGCTCTTCGAGCCGATCGGCGAGCCGGCCCAGCAGCTGACGTGGACGGCCGAGGTCACCGACGCCGAGCTCCCGCCGGCGACGCTGCAGGTCGTCCCGGTCGACCCGGGCGGCAACCGTGTGCTCGACAACGGCCAGCTCTCGTTCGGCGAGGGAGCGGCGGG
>DATMJH010000449.1:0-14811 GCA_035554015.1 Mycobacteriales bacterium | reverse complement strand
CGCCCCGGCCGACGCCGATGGCGAGGGCGACAGCGCCGCTGCCGGCACCGCCGCCGCCTCTCCGGAGGGCGACGCCGCTCCCGACCCGGACGCCCGCGCCGAGCAGGGCGGCACCGGCTCGACCCAGGAGGCCGGCGGCGCAGCCGACGCCTCCGCCGCAGCCGACGCCGCCGACAGCGCGACGAGCGAGTCGTAGGCGTGCTCGAGCAGGCCCTCGAGCACCTGGTCAAGGGCATCGTCGACAACCCCGACGACGTCACCGTCGACCTCGTCTCCGGCCGGCGCGGGCGGACGCTGGAGGTCCGTGTCCACCCGGACGACCTCGGCAAGGTCATCGGGCGCAACGGGCGGACGGCGAAGGCGCTGCGCACCGTGATGACGGCGCTGGGTGGCCGCGGCGTGCGCGTCGACGTCGTCGACACCGACCTGGTCTGAGCACCGGCTGAGCGAGCCCGGCACCGTGCCGCCCGCCCCCGACGACCTCGTCGTCGTGGGCCGGGTCGGCCGACCGCAGGGCGTGCGCGGCGAGGTGACCGTGGAGGTGCGCACCGACGCGCCGGACGAGCGCTTCGCGCCCGGCGCTGTGCTGCTCACCGAGCCGGCAGACCGGGGCCCGCTGACCGTGGACCGGGCCCGCGACCACTCCGGCCGGCTCGTCGTCCGCTTCGAGGGCGTCGGTGACCGCACCGCCGCGGAGGCGTTGCGCGACACGCTCCTGCTCGTCGACGTGCGCACGCTCGCGCCGCTCGAGGACCCGGACGAGTTCCACGACTGGCAGCTGCGCGGGCTGCGCGCCGAGACCGGTGACGGCCGGCCCGCCGGTGTCGTCGCCGACGTGCTGCACCTGCCGCACGGGGACGTGCTCGTGGTCCGTGTCGAGGACGGGACCGACGGTCGGGAGGTGCTCGTGCCGTTCGTGCGTGACATCGTGCCGGTGGTCGACGTCGCCGCCGGGCGCGTCGTCCTGACGCCGCCGGAGGGGCTGATGGAGCCGTGACCCCAGACGGGTCGACAGCCGTGACGACGCTCGAGCAGCTCGTCGAGCTGGTCGGCGTGCCGCACCAGCGCGTCGCCGACAAGGTCCGGCCCGCGCTCGCCGACCTCGACCGGAAGTGGATCGCGGCGTCCCCGTTCTGCCTGGTCGCGACCTCCGACGCGCGCGGCCGGTGCGACGTCTCGCCCAAGGGCGACCCGTCGGGCGTCGCGCACGTCCTGGACGACCGCACGCTCGTGCTGCCGGACCGGCCGGGCAACCGGCGCGTGGACGGCTTCCGCAACGTCCTGGAGAACCCGCACGCGGGAGTGCTGTTCCTGCTCCCCGGTCGGGGCGACACGCTGCGCGTGAACGGCCGCGCGCACCTGGTCAGCGACGCCCCGTGGTTCGACGATCTCGTGGTCGAGGGTCACCCCCCGAGGCTCGCGCTGGTGCTCGACGTCGAGGAGGTCTTCCACCACTGCGCCAAGGCGTTCCTGCGGTCGCGGCTGTGGGAGCCCGAGACCTGGCGGCCGGACGCCCTCCCGTCCACCGCCGTGCTGGCCAAGCGGTTCCTGCGGCTCGAGGAGCCGGTCGAGCAGATCGAGGAGTACTACGGACAGGCCTACGCCGAGGGCCTGTACCGCGCCTGATGCTCGTCGACGTCGTCACGATCTTCCCCGAGTACCTGGCCCCGCTGGGGGTCTCGCTGCTCGGCAAGGCCCAGCAGCGCGGGCTGCTCGAGGTGCGCGTGCACGACCTGCGGCGGTGGGCGACCGGCGTGCACCGCACCGTCGACGACACCCCGTACGGCGGCGGCCCGGGCATGGTCATGACGCCGGAGCCGTGGGGCCGGGCGCTCGACGCGGTCCTCGACGCCGGTGGTCCGGGCTCGGCGCCGGTGCTCGTCGTGCCGACGCCGAGCGGGCGCCTGTTCACCCAGGCCACCGCGGCCGAGCTCGCCGCCGAGCCCTGGCTGGTGTTCGCCTGCGGCCGGTACGAGGGCATCGACGCGCGGGTGCTGGAGGACGCCGCCGACCGGGTGCGCGTGGTCGAGCTCTCGCTGGGCGACTACGTGCTGGCCGGCGGCGAGGCGGCCGTGCTCGTCGTCGTCGAGGCGGTGGCGCGGCTGCTGCCCGGCGTGCTCGGCAACGCCGAGTCGGTACGCGACGACTCCTTCGCCGCCGGCGAGATGGCGGCGTTGCTCGAGGGGCCCGTCTACACCCGGCCGCCGGTATGGCGCGGGCGGGCGGTCCCCGACGTGCTGCTCTCGGGGGACCACGCGGCGATCGCCCGGTGGCGGCGCGAGCGCGCCGTCGAGCGGACGCGCGAGCGGCGGCCGGAGCTGCTGGCCGGGGGCGGACCGGGAGCAGAGGCCGGCGAGGACGCAGGGCGAGAGCGGGCGACGAGCGGCCGCGCGGCGGACCCCCCGCGCGGTGCTGTGGCAGAGTAGAGGGCTGTCGCGGCCCGCGAGACGGGCCTGCCCGCCACCCCGACCGACCCGGCTCGCGCGCCCGTGCGCGCTGCGCCGCACGAGGAAGCGAAGCCCCATGAACGTCCTGGACGAGCTCGACGCCGCGCAGCTGCGCACCGACGTGCCGGAGTTCCGGCCCGGCGACACCGTCGACGTCGGCGTGCGGGTCGTGGAGGGCAACCGCTCGCGCGTGCAGCGCTTCCAGGGGGTCGTCCTGCGCCGCCAGGGCGGCGGCGTCCGCGAGACGTTCACGGTGCGCAAGGTGAGCTTCGGCGTCGGCGTCGAGCGCACCTTCCCCGTGCACACGCCGGTCATCGAGGACATCAAGGTGGTCACCCGCGGCGACGTCCGCCGGGCCAAGCTGTACTACCTGCGCGAGCTGCGCGGCAAGAAGGCCAAGATCAAGGAGCGCCGCGAGACGGCCGTGCCGGCCACCAAGGGCTCGGCCGGCACCGCTGCGGCCGACCCGGCCGCTCCCGCCGAGCCGACGACCGCCGCGCCCGCCGAGCCGACGACCGCCGCGCCCGCCGCTCCCGCCGAGGCGTGACCGCCGGCGCGTCGGGGCAGGTGCCCGTCGGGCGCTGTCCGGCACGGACGCGCTGACCGCTTCGTTGGGAGCCTCGTGACTGACGTCGAGCGCGATGCCCCGGCCCCGGCCGGCGTGCACGCCGCCCCGCGCAAGGGCTCGTTCCTGCGCGAGCTGCCCGTGCTGCTGGCCGTGGCGCTCGTGCTGGCGCTGCTGATCAAGGCCTTCCTGGTGCAGGCCTTCTACATCCCGTCCGGGTCGATGGAGAACACCCTCCAGATCCGCGACCGGGTGCTGGTGAACAAGCTCGTCTACGACTTCCGCGAGATCCACCGCGGCGAGATCGTCGTGTTCGACGGCGACGGCAGCTTCACCGAGCCGGAGTCCGTGATCCCGGAGCCGACGAACGCGGTGCAGCGGGGGCTGCGCAAGGTCGCCGGTTTCCTCGGCCTCGGGGTGCCGGGGGAGAAGGACTTCATCAAGCGGGTCATCGGTGTCGAGGGCGACCGCGTGGCGTGCTGCACGAACGGTCGGGTGACGGTGCAGCCGGCCGGCTCCGACCGGCCGGTCGAGCTGGAGGAGGACTACCTCCTGGACGACGACCAGCGGCCGTTCTGCGAGGGCGGCGCCACGGCCGACGCCTGCCCGCCCGGCTCGCCCGGCGTGCTGGTGCCGGAGGGCCGGCTGTGGGTGATGGGCGACCACCGCCTGCAGTCGCGCGACTCCCGCTCGTACATCGACAACGCCGACAGCGGCACGGTGCCCGTCGACCAGGTCATCGGCCGCGCGTTCGTCGTCGTCTGGCCGGTCGACCACGCGAAGGTGCTGCGGGTGCCCGAGACCTTCGACGGCCCCCTCGGCGCGCTGCCGGTCGCCGCCGTCGTGGCGACCCCGTACGCGCTCGGCCTGGCCGGCGCGCTGCCGCTGCTCCCGCTCCGCCGGCGGTGGCGCCGCCGCGGCCGGCACGCCGCCTGAGCAGGACCCGCCGGCCCGGCGCCTGACCTACCATCGCCGGGCGTGACGTCCCTGCCCGCCGACGCCGCCGACGAGGTCGTCGAGCGGCGGGCCGCCAGAGTGCTGCTCGTGGACGGCAGCGGCCGGGTGCTGCTGTTCCACGGCTGCGACCCGGCCGACGCGAGCGCCGGCTCGTGGTGGTTCACGCCGGGAGGCGGGCTCGACCCCGGCGAGACGCCGGCGCAGGGCGCCGCGCGCGAGCTCGCCGAGGAGACCGGCCTGGTCGTCGCGCCGGAGCAGCTCGGCGTCGCCGTGCACGAGCGGGTCGCCGAGTTCCGGTTCGCCGGCGGCGCGTACCGGCAGAGCGAGGACTTCTTCGCCCTGCGCGTCGACGCGCACGACGTCGACACCTCCGGCTTCAGCGAGCTCGAGACCAGCTGCGTGCTGGGACACCGGTGGTGGACTGCCGGCGAGCTGCGGGGGACGGCCGAGCGGGTCTACCCGCCGGAGCTGGCCGACCTGGTCGAGCGGGCGCTGGCGTGATGCGCGCGCCGCGACCGGTCGTCCGGTCCGAGAACGGCCTGTGGGCCTACGACCGCGTGCTGCAGCGCAGCGGCTTCCCCCTCGTCGCCGGTGTCGACGAGGCAGGCCGCGGGGCCTGCGCCGGCCCGCTCGTCGTCGCGGCCGTCGTCCTGCCCGAGGGCCGGCGCGGCGAGGTGCCCGGGCTGGCCGACAGCAAGCTGCTCACGCCGGCGGCGCGTGAGGCGGCGTGCGAGCAGGTGCGCCGGCGGGCGCTGGCCTGGTCGGTCGTCGTCGTCCCACCCGGGGAGATCGACCGCTGCGGGCTGCACGTCATGAACGTGCGGGCGATGCGGCAGGCGGTGGCGCGGCTGAGGCCGTGCCCGTCGTACGTGCTGACCGACGGCTTCCCCGTGGCGGGGCTCCCGGTGCCGGCGCTCGCGGTGTGGAAGGGCGACCGCGTCGCCGCCAGCGTCGCGGCGGCTTCCGTGCTGGCGAAGGTCACCCGGGACGCGATCATGGTCGAGCTGCACGAGCGGTACCCGGCGTACGAGTTCGACCGCCACAAGGGCTACTCGACGCCGGAGCACGGCACGGCGCTCGCCGCGCACGGGCCGTGCCCGGAGCATCGCTTCTCGTACGTGAACGTGCGCGCGGCGCAGGGCGCGGCGGCCGGCTCAGGCGGCCCGCTGCGGCAGACTGACGACGAGCCCGATCCCGAGCTGCTGGAGGCCAGCGCATGAGCACCGCGCCATGAGTGCCGAGGACCTCGAGAAGTACGAGACCGAGATGGAGCTCCAGCTCTACCGGGAGTACCGCGACATCGTCCGGCAGTTCGACTACGTCGTCGAGACCGAGCGCCGCTTCTACCTGGCCAACACGGTCGACGTGCAGCCGCGCAGCGCCGACGGCGAGGTCTGGTTCGAGCTGACGCTCGGCGACGCCTGGGTCTGGGACATGTACCGGCCGGCCCGCTTCGTCAAGAGCGTGCGGGTGCTGACCTTCAAGGACGTCAACGTGGAGAAGCTCGACAAGCCCGACCTCGAGCTGCCCCGGTCGAGCGAGCAGTAGCGGCCGCGCAGCCGGGTAGGGCACCGGCGTCCGCGGTGCGAGGAGGAGCCCATGAGCGAGCAGACGCCGGCCAGCAGTGCGCCCGACGGGCCCGACGGCCCGGACGAGCGGCCACCGGCCGAGCGGGGCAGCGACGGGCCGGGCAGCGACGGTCCGGTCGACCTCGGCGACCGGACCGCCCCCGGCGCTTCGGGCACGGGCTACTCGGGCTCGCCGACCGGCAACCAGGGCAAGACCGAGCCGATGCCGTCCACGCCCGGTCACCGCGACCCGAACGCGCCGTTGACGCCGCCCACGCTGGACGAGATGACCGTCGGGGCGGACGACCCCCAGCGCCCGTCGTTCGGCGGGTCCGCACCGACCGCCGGCGCCGTCTCGGCGCCCGACCACCTGTCCGGTCCCGGCGCCGCGCCGTACGCGTCGCGTCCGCAGGCCGACGGGACCTCACCCACCGGCACCGACCGCGGACCGGAGGTGCCGCTGTCGTCGACGCCGGGCGAGTCGCACCGGGCACCGGGGCTGCAGGGTGCGGCGTCGCCCGCCGAGCGGGTCGACACCGACGTCGAGCGGAGCGCCGGCGCCATGGCCCGCGACACCGGCCGTCCGGCCGGCCCGGGCGACCCCCGGGGCGTTCCCTCGGTCGGGACCACGCCGTCCGGCGGCACGAGCGAGGAGCACGGTGTCGTGCAGGGCGCCCGCATCCCGCCCGAGCAGGACCGCAGCTGACCGGCTGACCGGCGCGCTCCCGCGCCGACCCGGCGGCGTCCGGCGCCCGCCTGCTGTGGATGTCAGCACCGCCGTCCACAGCCTGACCGGCGAGGCGCACCTGCCGGCTCCCGCCCGGCAGGGTCACGGCCGGAGGTGGTCGCCGTGCCGGAGCCGCGCGCAGACAGGGCGCCCGGGAGCCCCCGGGCCAAGGACGTCCTCGGCCGCTGGGGCGAGGACCTCGCGGTGCAGCACCTGGCCGCGGCCGGGCACGAGGTGCTCGACCGCAACTGGCGCTGCCGCGAGGGCGAGCTCGACGTCGTCGCCCGCGACGCCGACGGCACCGTCGTGTTCGTCGAGGTCAAGACCCGCAGCACCGCGGCGTTCGGCCAGCCGTCGGAGGCGGTGTCGCGGGTCAAGGCGGCGCGCATCCGTCAGCTGGCGTGCCGGTGGCTGCAGGAGAACCCGGCGCGGGGCGCCGCGCTGCGCTTCGACGTCGTGTCGGTGGTGCGGGCGCCGGGCGCGCCTCCGGCCGTGTGGCACCTGCGGGGAGCGTTCTGATGGCGCTCGCGCGCGCCTTCTCCGTCGCCCTGGTCGGTCTCGAGGCGCACGTCGTCGAGGTCGAGGCCGACCTCGGCCAGGGCCTGCCCGGGCTCACCCTCGTCGGCCTGCCCGACGCCGCGGTGGCCGAGTCGCGCGACCGGGTGCGGGCGGCCGTGCAGAACAGCGGCCTGCAGTGGCCCCTGCGGCGCATCACGCTCGGGCTCTCGCCGGCCTCGCTGCCCAAGCGGGGGAGCGCGTTCGACCTCGCCATCGCTGCGGCGATCGTGGCGGCGGGCGACGAGGAGCTGCCGGCGGCGGCCCTCACCGACCTGGTGCTCCTCGGCGAGCTCGCGCTCGACGGCGGCATACGACCGGTCCGCGGCGTGCTGCCCGCCGTCCGAGGTGCGAGGGACGCCGGGTTCCGCCGCGTCGTCGTGCCCGCCGGCAACCTCGCCGAGGCGCGGCTCGTCGACGGCGTCGAGAGCTACGGTCTGCGCCGGCTGACCGACCTGGTCCGGCTGGTGCGTCACGGCGAGTACGACGAGCCGGAGCAGGACGTCCGGCCGTCAGGCGGGTCCGACCAGCCGGCTCTCGACCTCGTCGACGTCGCGGGCCAGCCCCTGGGCCGCTCGGCGGTCGAGGTGGCCGCGGCGGGCGGCCACCACCTGTTCCTGCTCGGCCCGCCCGGCAGCGGCAAGACCATGCTGGCCGAACGGCTGCCCGGCCTGCTGCCGCCGCTCAGCCGCGAGGAGGCGCTCGAGGTCACCTCGGTGCACTCGGTCGCCGGCGCCCTGCCGAGGGCGTCGCCGCTGGTGGAGCACCCGCCGTTCCAGGACCCGCACCACGGCGCCACGGTCACCTCGATCGTGGGCGGCGGGTCGGGCATCGCGCGACCGGGAGCGGCATCGCTGGCGCACCGGGGGGTCCTGTTCCTGGACGAGGCTCCGGAGTTCCCCCGCGGAGTGCTCGACGCGCTGCGCCAGCCGCTCGAGCGCGGCTCGCTCAGCATCCGCCGGGTCGGCGGCACCGCGACGTATCCCGCCCGGTTCACGCTGGTCCTCGCCGCCAACCCCTGCCCCTGCGCGGTCGACGGCGAGGGGTGCACCTGCTCGCCGCGCGCGCGGCGCGCCTACCTGGCGCGGCTGTCGGGCCCCCTGATGGACCGCATCGACCTGCAGGTGACCCTGCCGCGGGTCACCCGGGCCGAGGTGCTCGCCGAGGGCGGGCGGGGCGAGCCGTCCGCCGACGTCGCGGCGCGGGTGGCGCAGGCGCGGCAGCGGGCGCTGCACCGCTACGCGGGCACGCCCTGGCGCGCGAACGCCGATGTCCCCCCGGTGGAGCTGCGGCGCCGGTGGCCGCTGCCGCGCAGCGTCACGCTGCACGCCGACGAGGCGCTCGACAGCGGTGCGCTGACCGCCCGCGGCTACGACCGGGTGCTGCGGATCGCCTGGACCCTCGCCGACCTCGCCCAGGTGTCCGCCCCCGGCGAGGAGCAGGTCGGGCAGGCGCTGCTGCTGCGCGGCGTCACGCCGCGCCCGGCGTGGAGCGCGGCATGAGCGTCGACGACGCCGAGCGCCACGCCCGCGCGGCACTGGCCCGGCTGTTCGAGCCGGGCCGGCACGACGTGCACGCCGCCGTCGGCCGGTACGGCGCCGAGGCGGTCTGGCGGGCCGTGCGGTCCGGCGGCCCGGCGCCCGACCTGCTGCCCCGCGCCCTCGCCGGCGCGCGGCACCGGATGGCCGGCTACGACCCGCGTCGCGACCTCGACGCGCTGGCCCGCCTCGGCGCCCGTCAGCTCTGCCCGGGCGACGACGAGTGGCCGGCCGCCCGCCTGAGCTGGGAGCCGCCGACGCTCGAGGACGCGCCGCCGCTGTCGCTGCACGTGCGCGGGGCGGTGCGGCTGTCCGACGCCTGCCTGCGCTCGGTCGCCGTGGTCGGGGCGCGGGCGGCCTCCGCGTACGGCCTGCTGGTGGCGCGCGAGCTGTCGTTCGCGCTCACCGAGCGCGGCTGGGGCGTCGTGAGCGGCGCGGCCCACGGCATCGACGGCGCCGCCCACACCGGCGCCCTGGCCTCCGGTGCGGCGCCGACCGTCGCCGTGCTCGCGTGCGGTCTCGACCGCAGCTACCCGGAGGGGCACACCGGGCTGCTCCGGCGCATCGCCGAGACCGGCCTGGTCGTCAGCGAGCTGCCGGTCGGCAGCGCCCCGAGCCGCGGGCGCTTCCTGGTCCGCAACCGCCTCATCGCCGCCCTGTCGGTGGGCACCGTCGCCGTCGAGGCCGCCGGCCGCAGCGGCTCGCTCGCGACGGTGCAGCGGGCGGTGGACCTGACACGGCCGACGATGGCCGTCCCCGGCCCGATCACCTCCACGACGTCCGCGGGCACCAACCAGCTGCTGCGCGACGGCTCGCGCTGCGTCACCTGCGCCGCCGACGTGCTGGCGGAGGTCGGCGCCGTCGACGCCACCAACGAGGTGGAGCCCGAGCGCGAGCACCGGGTCCGCGACGACCTGTCGGCGGCCGCGCGCTCGGTGCTCGACGCCGTGCCGGTGCGCGCCTCGGCGGGCATCGCCGGCATCGCGCGGGCCGCCGGCGTCACCCCGCTGGTGGTGCAGCAGGTGCTGCCGCCGCTGGTGCTGCACGGCCTGGTCGAGCAGACCGACGACGGGTTCCGGCTCACGCCGCTGGGCGCCGGTCGCCCGGCGCGGCGCCCGCGGTCGGGCTAGCGCACGACCGTCACGGTGCCGGTGCCCACCGACGTGCTGTAGGCGTAGGTGCCTGGACGCGGGAAGGTCGCGGTGAAGCTCTTGCCGACCGGGATGCCGGTGCCCGGGCCGGTGCCGGAGGAGAACACCGACCCGCCGTCGACGAACGTGTAGTCCCCGGTGCGGTTCACCCACGTCACGGCTCCGCCGGCCGGGACGGCGACGTCGAGCGCGTCGACGCCGATCTGCACCGTCACCGGGGCGTGGCCGACGTAGGCGAAGTCGGCGTTCGGCGCGCCGGCGGGGTAGAGGAGAGCGTGCGTGGTGCCGGCCGGCACGAGCCCCGCCTCACCGTCGCCGGCACTGCCCACGAACTCGCCGGTGGCCGCGGGCGCGGCGTTCAACGTGCCGGGGTCGCTGTAGAACAGCAGGTCGTAGTCGGCGCCCGCCGTCGCCGTCGTCAGCGTGAACGAGCCGCCCCAGGTCGCGGGGTCGACCTGAAAGAACCAGCCGACCACGCCGTTGGTCTCCGGGCCGAGCAGCCCGGCGGACCGGCCGTGCCGGGTGACGTTGAGCGCGGCCTTGGTCGGGTTCGGGACCGCGACCGCGCCGCTGACCTGCTGGACCGCGGGACCGGGCGGCGGCGGCTCGGCGGCAGAGGCGGCTGCCGAGACGGCGACCGGGACGGCGACGGCGAGCGCGGCGGCCGCCGCGACGAGGGGACGGGTGCGCACGGACATCGGCTCCTCCGAGGTGCTGGGTGTCGTCCACTTCGCCGGAGCTGCACCGATTCCTGCCCGTGCGCGCGCTCCACCCCGGCGAGCCCCCTTGACCGTGCGGGCCGTGTCCCGAAGCGTGTGCCGGCGTGACCGGGCCCGCCGCGCGTCGTGCCGGCCGCGGTGCCGACCGCGACCGGTCAGGGCTCCCGCCCGCCCTCGCGGACGCCCTGGAGCGCTTCGCCGACCACCTGCGGCTCGAGCTCGACCGCTCCGCGCACACCGTCCGCGCGTACGTGGGCGACGTCTCCTCCCTGCTCGGCCACGCCGCGGCGTCGGGTGTCGCGGACCCCGCGGACCTCGACCTGGCCGTGCTGCGCGGCTGGCTCGCCGCGCAGCGGGCGGCGGGCGCGGCCCGAGCGACGCTCGCCCGAAGGGGTGCAGCCGCACGCACCTTCACGGCGTGGGCCAGCCGCACCGGCCTGGTCGCGAGCGACCCCGGACCGATGCTCGGGACGCCGCGGGCCGTCCGGGCGCTGCCCGACGTGCTGCGCCAGGACGAGGCCGCCCGGCTGCTCGACGCCGTCGACGGCAGCTCGCCCGAGGACCTGCGCGACCGGCTCGTGCTCGAGCTGCTCTACGCCACCGGCATCCGCGTCGGGGAGCTGTGCGGGCTCGACGTCGACGACGTCGACCGCGAGCGGCGCGTGGTGCGGGTGCTCGGCAAGGGCGCGAAGGAGCGGTCCGTGCCCTTCGGTGTGCCGGCCGAGCAGGCGCTGGAGGTCTGGCTCGCCCACGGGCGACCCCGGTGGGCGACAGCGCGCAGCGGCCCGGCGCTGCTGCTCGGCCGTCGCGGCGGCCGGCTCGACCCCCGCGCCGCACGTGCCGTGGTGCACCGGCGGCTGGCCGCCGTGCCCGGTGCTCCCGACGTGGGCCCGCACGGGCTGCGGCACAGCGCCGGCACGCACCTGCTGGAGGGAGGAGCTGACCTGAGGGCCGTCCAGGAGATGTTGGGCCACGCTACGCTCGCCAGCACCCAGATCTACACGCACGTCAGCGTCGAGAGGCTGAGGACGACCTATGAGCGCGCGCACCCCCGAGCCTGAGCGCGCGGGCCGGGTCGCGACGGCGCCGAGCGACGTGGACTCGAGCGACGTGGACGACGCCGCCGAGGCGCCGGCCGCAGCGCCGGTGCGCACGCGCGGGCGGTACGCCGGCATGACCGAGGACGAGAAGGCCGAGATCGAGTCGGCCATCGCCGAGCTGTGGCGGGAGTACAAGGCCAGCGGCGACGAGCGGCTGCGCGAGCGGCTGATCCTGCACTACTCGCCGCTGGTCAAGTACGTCGCCGGCCGCGTCGGCGTCGGCCTGCCGCCGAACATCGAGCAGGCCGACCTGGTCTCCTACGGCATCTTCGGCCTCATCGACGCGATCGAGAAGTTCGACCTCGAGCGCGCGATCAAGTTCGAGACCTACGCGATCAGCCGCATCAAGGGCGCGATCATCGACGAGCTGCGCTCGATCGACTGGATCCCGCGGTCGGTGCGCTACAAGGCCCGCGAGGTCGAGAAGGCCTACGCCGCGCTGGAGGCGCGGCTGCACCGCACGCCCACCGAGGCCGAGGTCGCGCAGGAGCTGGGCATCGCGCTGGAGGACCTGCACCAGATCTTCAGCCAGGTCAGCTTCGTCAACGTCGTCGCGCTCGACGAGCTGCTGTCGAGCGGCGGTGAGAAGGGCGACAAGCTCTCGCTGGTCGACACCCTCGAGGACACCAAGGCCGAGGACCCGGTCTCGGCGTTCGAGACCGAGGAGACCAAGCACCTGCTGGCCAAGGCGATCAACACGCTGCCCGAGCGCGAGAAGATCGTCGTGACCCTCTACTACTACGAGGGGCTCACGCTCGCCGAGATCGGCCAGGTCCTCGGCGTCACCGAGAGCCGGATCTGCCAGATGCACACCAAGGCCGTGCTTCAGCTGCGCGGCAAGCTCGCCGACCAGCGCGACTGACCGACCGACCGAGGCCTCACGCCGCGGCGTCGCGACCGGCGCCCGGCTCGCCGCTCGGTCGCCCGCGGAGCGCCCGCCGGGTGCCGAGCTCGTCAGGACCCGTCGCGCCGGGCTGCGCAGACGTGCCGGGCCGCGCCGGCGCGCCGGCCCGTGCCGGCGCCGCCGCGGTGCCTCCGGGCCGTGGTCTGGGCCCGTGCGCCGCGCGTAGCAGCAGCGCGAGCAGCAGCACGAGCCCCAGCACGGCCGCCGGCCCTGCTGCTCCAGCCGGGCCCGCGCCGCTCGCCGCCGACGTCCGGCGCAGCGGCGGCTCGCCCTGCGGCGGGTCGCCCGGCGGCGCAGCCGGTGCCGGCGCGGGCACGTGGGCGGTGGCGGCCGGGCGGGAGTCGTCGACCGGCGGCGAGCCGCGGGCGACCGGCAGCAGCCGCACCGGACCGGGGGAGAGCAGCCGCAGCGGGTCGAGGTAGTCGTCCCCCCGCTTGAGGCCCCAGTGCAGGCAGGCCGGGGCCGGGCAGCCGGCGTGCCCCGGCGACAGCGTGCCGACGACCTGGCCCGCCACGACGCGCGCACCGACGCCGACGGCGGCCACCACCGGCTCGTAGGTGGTGCGGAGCCCGCCGTGCACCACGACGAGCACCCCGCGGCCCGCCAGCAGCCCGGCGAAGGACACACGCCCGTCGCCCGCGGCGCGCACCGCGGTCCCGGGCGCGCCGGCCAGGTCGACGCCGCGGTGACCTGCGGAGTACCGGGTCTCCGGCGGGTCGAACACCCGGACGACGGCAGCCGGGCCGGCGCCGTCGAGCGGCCAGGTCCACGGCTGCTGCGGCTCGGCGGCCGCCGCGGCCGGGACAGCGACCGCGGTGGCGAGCATGACGGCCGGCATGACGGCCAGCGCTGTGACCGCCGCCGCCGCCGCGAGCGCCGCCGCCCGCCCCGGTGCCGCCGTCCGCATGACGCTCTCCTCCCGGTCACCGCGTGACCCCCGGCGCGGACTCTGCTGCGGCGGCACGTCGAACGGGAGCCCGAGCGCGCGGCTGTGGACGGCGCTGCGGGTGTCCCCAGGCGGCTCGGCGGCGTGACGGTCGGGCCGCGCGGCGGCGTCCCCTAGACTTCCCCCAGCGGCCCGGCTCGCCGGGCCGACTTCGCGTGCCCGAGCAGCCGCCCCGGCGGTCGGTGCGCCCCCGCGGTCCCGGCGCGAGCCGGGCGGGGCGCATCGCGGGCACCAGGGCGGTCCGCCACCCGGTGGCCCGCGACAACCCGGTCAGCGCCGGGCGCCTGCGGGCGCCGGCGTGCGCACGAGAACGGCATCGCACATGGCGGTCGTCACCATGCGCCAGCTCCTCGAGAGCGGCGCGCACTTCGGGCACCAGACCAAGCGCTGGAACCCCAAGATGAAGCGCTTCATCTTCACCGAGCGCAACGGCATCTACATCATCGACCTGACCCAGACCCTGGGCTACATCGACCGCGCCTACGACTTCGTCAAGGAGACGGTCGCCCACGGCGGGACGATCCTGTTCGTCGGCACCAAGCGGCAGGCGCAGGAGTCGATCCGTGAGCAGGCCACCCGCGTCGGCATGCCCTACGTCACCGAGCGCTGGCTCGGCGGCATGCTCACCAACTTCCAGACCGTCTACAAGCGGCTGCAGCGGCTCAAGGAGCTCGAGCTCATCGAGCAGACCGGCGGTCAGACCGTGCTGACGAAGAAGGAGGCGCTCGTGCTCGACCGCGAGCGCAAGAAGCTCGAGCGCACCCTCGGCGGCATCCGGGAGATGACCCGCACCCCGAGCGCGGTGTGGATCGTCGACACCAACAAGGAGCACCTGGCGGTCGACGAGGCACGCAAGCTCGGCATCCCGGTGGTCGCCATCCTCGACACGAACTGCGACCCCGACCTGGTCGACTACAAGATCCCGGGCAACGACGACGCCATCCGCTCCATCCAGGTGCTCACCCGCGTCGTCGCCGACGCCGTCGCCGACGGCCTCATGGCCCGCGCCGGTGCCAGCACCGACGCCGACGCCAAGCCAGCCGATGGCGAGCTCGCCGTCGACGAGCCGCTCCCGGAGTGGGAGCAGGAGCTGCTGCAGGGCGGCTCTCCCGCCGCTGCGGACGCCGGCGCCCCCGCCGCCGAGCCGGCGCTGACCAGCGGCGACGCCGCCGCGGCCGCCGGTGTCGACAGCGCCGCCGTCGAGAGCGCCGGTGCCTCGGAGACGCCCGCCACCGAGGCGGTCCCGGCGTCCGCGCCGGCCGACGGCGCCACCTCCGCCTGACCTCCCACCTACTCGACACGGACGAGAGAAGACATGGCTGTTTCTGCCGCTGACATCAAGCGCCTGCGCGAGGCCACCGGCGCGGGCATGACCGACTGCAAGAACGCGCTCGTCGAGGCCGACGGCGACTTCGACAAGGCCGTCGAGCAGCTGCGCATCAAGGGTCTCAAGGGCGTCGCGAAGCGCGAGGGCCGCTCGGCCAGCAACGGCCTGGTGGCCGCCGAGCTCGACGGCACGAGCGGCACGCTGCTCGAGCTCAACTGCGAGACCGACTTCGTCGCCAAGGGTGACGGGTTCAAGCAGCTGGCCAACGACATCGCCCTGCACATCGCCGCCATGAGCCCCGTCGTGG
>DATMJH010000448.1:0-3883 GCA_035554015.1 Mycobacteriales bacterium | reverse complement strand
GGACCAGCACGGTGATCTGCCGCGCCTGCGGGTCGACGAAGCCGAGGTGGGCGCTGTCGCCGCGGGCGGCGAAGTGGATGTCGAAGCCGAGCTCGGGCCACGGGTAGTCGAGTGCGGCCAGCGCGGCGCGGGCGCGCCGCTCGAGGCTGGGTGGAGCCGCCGGGTGCTGCACCGGTCGCGGTGCCGGAGCCGCCACCGGGCCGGGCGCCGGCAGCGGCGCCGGAGCCACCGGGGCGGGCGCGGCCGCCGCCACGTCCACGGGGAGCTCCTGCTCCGGGACGGATGCCCCCGGCCACACGGCGACGCCGAGGGACGCAGCCCGGGCGGCGGCGGTGTCGCCGGGCTGCGCCGCGGTCGGGACGGCCTGCCGCACCGCAGGCAGGCAGAGCAGCGCAGCGGCGAGCACGGTGGCCGCGGCGCCGGCGACGGCGCGCGCGGGCCTGCGCGGTGCGTCGAGGTGCACCTGTCCTCCCCCCGAGGCCGGGAACGGGGAAGGACTTCGCCGCCGCGCTGTCAGGTTCCTGCCGGGTCCTCGCCGGTCGTCGCGACCGCCCGCGCGGCGTCCGCCCCGTCGGTGAGCAGCACCCGGAAGCCGGTGTCGTCCAGCAGCGGGACGCCCAGCTTGACCGCCTTGTCGTACTTGCTCGTCCCCGGGTCGGCGCCGACGACGACGAAGTCGGTCTTCTTCGACACGCTGCCGGTGACCTTGCCGCCGAGCTCCTGCACCGCCTCGGTCGCGCCGTCGCGGCTGTGGCTGTCGAGCGTCCCGGTGATGACCACGGTGACGCCCTCCAGCGGGCGGGAGCCCGCGTCCCCCGCCTCGTCGGCCAGCACGGCGCCGGCGCGGCGCCACTTGTCGACGACGTCGCGGTGCCAGTCGACGTCGAACCAGTCGGCGACGGCCTGGGCGACCACCGGCCCGACGCCCTCGACGGCGGCGAGCTCGTCCACCGACGCCCGCTCGATGCGCTCGAGCGACCGGAACTCGCGCGCGAGGTCGCGCGCGGTGGGGGCGCCGACGTGTCTGATCGACATCGCCACCAGCCACCGCCACAGCGGCCGCGTCCTGACCTCCTCGAGGCTGGCGAGCAGCTGCCGGGCCGCGGCCGACAGCTCGCCGCCCTTGGTGGTGTAGAAGTCGCTGCGCCGCAGGGCGTCCTCGTCGAGCAGCAGCACGTCGCCCTCGTCACGGACCAGGCCCTGCTCGGTGAGGCTGCGCGCGGCCTCGTACCCCAGGCCCTCGATGTCGAGCGCCGCGCGGCCGGCCATGGCGAACACGCGCTCACGCAGCTGCGCCGGGCAGGACCGCGCGTTCGGGCAGCGCAGGTCCTTGTCGCCCTCGCGCATCTGCCGCAGGGGCGTGCCGCACTCCGGGCAGCGCGACGGCATGACGAACTCCCGCTCGCTGCCGTCGCGCAGGTCGACGACCGGCCCGACGACCTCGGGGATGACGTCGCCCGCGCGGCGCACGACGACGGTGTCGCCGATGCGCACGCCCTTGCGCCGCACCTCGTCCTGGTTGTGCAGCGTCGCCGTGCTGACCGTGACGCCGCCGACGTGCACCGGTTCCAGGCTCGCGAACGGCGTCGCCCGCCCGGTGCGGCCCACGCTGACGAAGATGTCGCGCAGTCTCGTCGTGGCCTCCTCGGGCGGGTACTTGTGCGCGATCGCCCACCGCGGTGCGCTGCTCGTGGCGCCGAGCCGCCGCTGCAGCGGCACCTGGTCGACCTTGACCACGACGCCGTCGATCTCGTGCTCGACGTCGTGCCGGTGCTCGCCCCACCGCGCGATGTAGCCGAGGACGCCGTCGAGGTCGCCGAAGACCTCGGCCCGGGCGCTGACCGGCAGGCCCCACTCGGCCAGCTGCCGGTAGGCCTCCGACTGGCTGGCGGGCGTCCACCCGTCGGTCCGCCCGACGCCGTGCAGCGTGAGCGACAGCGGCCGCGACGCCGTCACCCGGGGGTCCTTCTGCCGCAGGCTCCCGGCCGCGGCGTTGCGCGGGTTGGCGAACGGCGGCTTGCCCTCGGCGGCCAGCCGGTCGTTGATGGCGGCGAAGTCCGTCGTGGCGATGAACACCTCGCCGCGCACCTCGAGCAGTGCGGGCACGCCGTCGCCGTCGAGCCGCTCGGGGACGCTGCGCAGGGTGCGGACGTTCGGGGTGATGTCCTCACCGGTGCGCCCGTCGCCCCGGGTCGCCGCCCGCGCGAGGCGGCCGTCGCGGTAGACCAGGGCCACCGCCAGGCCGTCGATCTTGAGCTCGCACAGGTACCGCGCGGCGTCGCCGACCTCGCGCTCGACGCGCCCCGCCCACGCCCGCAGCTCGTCGTCGGTGAAGACGTTGCCCAGGCTCAGCATCCGCTCGAGGTGCTCGACCGGGGCGAAGTCGGTCGAGTAGGTGCCCATCACCTTCTGCGTCGGCGAGTCCGCCGTCCGCAGTGACGGGTACTCCTCCTCCAGCCCCTGCAAGTCGCGCATCAGCGCGTCGTACTCGGCGTCGCTCACCGTGGGCCGGTCCAGCACGTAGTACCGGAACGCGTGCTCGTCGAGGGTCCGCGACAGCTCGGCATGCCGTTCGCGGGCAGCGGCCGGGACGCCGTCGACCAGCTCGCTCATGGGCCGCAACCCTATGCGGGCGGCGGTGGTCGGCCACGTCCTGTCCCGCAGCAACATCATCGGCGCCGGATGATGTTGCTGCGGGACCGGAAGTGCTCGTCGGCCGAGGGCTCGGCTCAGGCCAGGTCGTCGAGCCGCCTGCCCGCCGCGGTGCACGCCGCCAGTGCGGCGCGCGCATGCGCCGGGGTGGCCCCCGCGAGGCCGCAGGTCGGCGTCACGGTGACCGCGTCGGCGACCGCCGCGCGGTCGAGGCCCAGCCGGCGCCACAGCGCCACGACCGGGGCGAGCACGTCCTTCTCCGTGCCGATCGGCGCGTCGGTCGACGGCACGACGCCGAGCAGCAGCCGGGTGCCACCCTCGACGGCCTCGCCCAGCGCCTGGTCCGCCGTGCGGGGCAGCGCACTCAGGTCGACGGAGACCGCCGCGACCCCCGCGGCGCGCAGCAGCGGCACCGGCACGTCGCCGGCGCAGCAGTGGACGACCGTGCCGGCGCGCTCGCCGAGCACGCGCGCGAGCACCTCGGTCGCGCGCCGCTCGTCGGGCGCGCGCAGCCGCCCGGCACCGCTGGCGTTCGGCACCTGACCGCCGAGCACCGCCGGCAGCAGCGGCTCGTCGACCTGCAGCACCAGGTCGGTGCCGGGGAACCGGCCACGCACCGCGGCCAGGTGCGCCTCGACGCCCTCGGCCAGCGAGGCCGCGAGGTCGTCCACCGCGCCGGGGTCGGACAGCACGCGCTCACCGCGCGGCAGGTCCACCAGCGCCGCGAGGGTCCACGGGCCGGCCACCTGCAGCTTCAGCGCCGGCAGCACCGCTCCCCCGGCCACCTCCTGGAGGGCGTCGAGGTCACGCTCGAGCAGGTCACGCGCCCGGCGGCCGTCGCGCGACGGCCGCGGCACCAGCCGCCAGCCGGACGGCTGAAGATCGGCCGGCAGGTCGACGAGCACGGCGGTCCCTCGCCCGGCGAGGTCGGCGTGCGGACCGCGCGCCGGCAGCTCGGGCAGGTGTGGCAGCTGCGGCAGCTCGCCGAGCACGACACGGGCCGCCTCGAGCGGGTCCGTGCCGGGCAGGCTGCCCACGCCGGTGGCGCGAGCGGCAGGGAGAACGGTCCTCACGCCCGCGGCGCGGCGCGCCGCGCCCGCGGGGCGGCCTTCCTCACAGCGGCCGGCTCCGCGGCGGCCGGCTTCCCGGCGGCCGGCTTCCCGGCGGCCTTGTTCGCGGCGGCCCTGTTGGCGGCGGCCCTGTTGGCGGCGGCCGGCTTCGCGGTGGCCGG
>DATMJH010000447.1:0-14906 GCA_035554015.1 Mycobacteriales bacterium | reverse complement strand
CCCTTACCCGGCGCCCGCCTCGCCCGGCGATCTTCGCCCCGTGCGACCCGCGCCCGGCGTGTCGCACGCCAAGGGGCGAAGATCACCGCTTGAGGGGGTGCGCGCCCTAGGCTGGCGCGCGTGACCGACCTCGCCCTCGAGGTCGACGGCCTGGTCAAGACCTACCGCACGCCCGGCGGTCGGGTGACCGCCGTCGACGGCCTCTCGCTCGCCGCCCGGCGCGGCACCGTGCTGGCCGTGCTCGGCCCCAACGGCGCGGGCAAGACGACGACGGTCGAGGTCTGCGAGGGGTATCGGCGGCCGGACGCCGGCACCGTGCGGGTCCTCGGGCTCCCGCCGCGGACGCCGTCGCTGCGCCCGCGCGTCGGGGTCATGCCGCAGGCCGGCGGCACCTACCCGGGTCTTCGGTGCGGCGAGGCGCTGCGCCTGGTCGCGAGCTTCGCCGCACGGCCCCTCGAACCGCGGCTGCTGCTCGAGCGGCTCGGGCTGTCCGCCGTCGAGCGCACGCCGTGCCGGCGGCTGTCCGGTGGCCAGCAGCAGCGGCTGTCGCTGGCGATGGCCGTCGTCGGCCGCCCGGAGCTCGTCTTCCTCGACGAGCCGACGGCCGGACTCGACCCCCAGGCCCGCCGGGCGACCTGGTCGCTGGTCGAGGCGCTGCGCGCCGACGGCGTCACCGTCGTGCTCACCACCCACCTCATGGACGAGGCCGAGAAGCTCGCCGACGACGTCGTCGTCATGGACGGCGGCACCGTCGTCGCGCAGGGCACCGTCGCCGAGCTGACCCGGCACGGTGCGGCCGGCCAGCTGCGCTTCCGTGCGACGCCGGGGCTCGACCTCGAGCAGCTGCTGTCGGCGCTGCCCGAGGGGTGCCTGGCGAAGGAGTCGCCCACCGGCCAGTACCTCGTCGAGGGCCCGGTCGACCCGCAGCTGCTCGCCGCGGTGACCGCCTGGTGCGCCGCCAACGGCGTGCAGGCCGACGACCTCCGCGTCGAGACACGCACGCTCGAGGACGTCTACCTCGAGCTCACCGGCAAGGCGCTGCGCGGATGACCGCGCCGACGCCGCCGACCTGGACGGCGGGCGAGCTGACGCCGGACCCCGCCGCCGCTCCCCTGCCGCGGATGCTGCTGGCGCAGACCCGTGCCGAGCTCGTGCTGGTGCTGCGCAACGGCGAGCAGGTGCTGCTCAACCTGGTCATCCCGCTCGGCCTGCTGGTGCTGCTCGTCCTCGTCCCGTTCGTGGAGGTCGACGGCGCGGACACCCGCGGCGAGCGCGCCGACTTCTTCGTGCCCGGCCTGCTGGCGCTCGCCGTCATGTCGGCCGCGTTCACCGGGCAGGCGATCGCCGTGGGCTTCGAGCGGCAGTACGGCGTGCTCAAGCGGCTCGGCGCGACGGCGCTGCCCCGCGCGGTGCTGCTGCTCGCCAAGACGCTCACAGTGCTGGTGGTCGAGGTGCTGCAGCTCGGGCTGCTCGCGGCGGTCGGGCTGGCCCTGGGCTGGTCGCCGCGCGGCTCGGTGGTCGCGGCGCTCGTGCTGGTGGCGCTCGGGACGGCGGCGTTCAGCGGGCTCGGCCTGCTGCTCGGCGGCACGCTGCGCGGCCTGACGTCGCTCGCCGTCGCGAACCTGCTCTGGCTCGTCCTGCTCGTCCTCGGCGGCGTGGTCTTCCCGCTCTCGGCCTTCGGCGCCGCCGAGTCCGCGCTGGAGCTGCTGCCGACCGCGGCGCTGTCGTCCGGGCTGCGCGAGGTGCTCGAGGCGGGCGCGGCCCTGCCGGTGCGCGAGACGCTCGTGCTGCTCGCCTGGGCGGTCGGCGGGCTGGCCCTCGCGGCGCGCCTGTTCCGCTGGGAGTAGCCGCCCGCCCGGGTGATCACGGTGCGGCTGGGGGGTGCTCCCGGCGCGGTGCCCGCACCGTGATCACTCGCGACCGGCCCTCGGCGCCGTGGGGGTCGCGGCAGCACCCGCTCGCGGGCGAGCAAGCGGGTCGGGACGCGACCGTCACCACGGGACGGTCGAGCACCGGGCGGCCCCTGTGGGCCGGGGCCTCCCCACGTACCCTGGACCGCGTGCTCGACCGGCTCACGGCGCGTCCGTCGCGACGGACGGTCCGCCGCCTCGCGCTCGCGAGCATCGTCGCCAACGCCGGCATCGTCGTCACCGGCGGCGCGGTCCGCCTGACGGCGTCAGGCCTCGGCTGCCCGACCTGGCCGAAGTGCACCGACGACAGCTACACCCCGACCGCGGAGTACGCAGCGCACGGGCTCATCGAGTTCGGCAACCGGCTGCTGACGTTCGTGCTCGGCGCCGTCGCGCTCGCCGTGCTCGTCGCGGTCTGGCGGCTGCGGCCGATGCGACCCGGCATGCGGGCGCTCGCCCTCGCCGGCTTCCTCGGCATCCCGGCCCAGGCCGTGCTCGGTGGCATCACGGTGCTCACCGGCCTCCACCCGTGGACCGTCATGGGGCACTTCCTCGTCTCGATGGTGCTCATCGCGCTCGCCGTCGTGCTGCACCGGCGCGCGTCCGAGGGCGACCTCCCACCTCGGCTGCTGGTGCCGTCGGGCCTGCGCCGGCTGACGGAGGGTCTGCTCGGCGTCACCGCCGTGACGCTCGCCCTCGGCACCGTCGTCACCGGGTCGGGACCGCACTCGGGCGACCCTGCCGCCGGACGCACCGGGTTCGACCCGGCCACCGTGTCGCAGCTGCACGCCGACTCGGTGATGCTGCTGGTCGGCCTCACCGTCGCCCTGTACGTCGCGCTCAGGGCGACCGGCGCAGACCCGCGCCTGGTGAGAGCCACCGGCGTGCTGCTCGCCGTCGAGCTGGCGCAGGGGCTGGTCGGCTACGTCCAGTACTTCACCGGGCTGCCGGTGGTGCTGGTGGGCCTGCACCTGCTCGGCGCGTGCCTCGTGCTCGTCGCGGCCGTACGTGTCGTGCTCGCGACCCGCGACCGCGGCACGCCCGGGACGGTGCTCGGCACCGAGGTCCCCCGGCAGGTCAGCGCGGCGCCGGCCTGACGGCGACCGGCCCGGCCACGCGCGCGGCGATCGCCGCCGCGAGGCGCTCGGCAGCGACCGGTGCCGTGCCGAGGAACAGCGACGGCTCGGCCAGCTCGAGCTCGATCACGACGGGCGACCCGTCGGGCCCCGGCACGAGGTCCACCCGCGCGTAGAGCAGGTCGTCCCACGCGACGGCGGCCAGCGCCGTGTCGGCGACCGCCCGCTCGGCCACCGACGGGTCGCGTGCGGTGATCTCCACGTCCTCGGGGTCGACGAGGTCGGGGACGAGGACCGGCGCCTTGCGGGCCGTGTGGCTGTACTCCCCACCGACGCTCACGACGGCGGTCTCGCCGTCGGCGTCGACACTGGCCAGGTACGGCTGGACCATGACCGGGCGCCCGGCGTCCAGCAGCCGGCGGACGTGGTCGGTCGAGTCCGCCCCCGCCGCGTACCGGGCGGTGTCGGCGGCGTTCGCGGACACGGTCGGCTTGACGACGTGCTCCCCGGGCGGCGGCACGTAGCGGTCGCCCGGCTCGAGCCACGTGGTCGGCACCACCGGCACGCCGGCCGCCGCGAGCTCGCGCAGGTAGCGCTTGTCGGTGTTCCACGCGAGCACCTCCGCCGGGTTCGCCAGCCGAGGCACCGACCGGGCCCACGCCAGGTACTGCTCGCGCCGGGGCACGTAGTCCCACGTGGAGCGCACGACCACCAGGTCGTACACCGACCAGTCGACGCCCGGGTCGTCCCAGACGGCCGGCACCGCATCGACGCCGACCTCCGCGAGCGCCGGCAGGAGCAGCGCGTCGTCCTCGTGCAGGTCGGGCAGCGCGGCGCACGTGGCCACCGCCACGCGCGGGTGCGTGGGCACGCTCAGACGAGCTGGTCGAGCGCGACGGCGAGGAACAGCAGCGCCAGGTACGTGATCGACCAGTGGAACAGCCGCAGCGGCCGCGCGTCGCCACCGATGCGCACCCGCGCGCGCAGCAGGTGGGCCTCGCGCAGGAACACCGCACCGACCGCGACGGCGACCCCCGTGTACAGGGCGCCGGACACGCCGAGCGGCCACACCAGCAGCAGGCTCGTGGCCACCATGGCCCACGAGTACGCCACGATGCGCCCGGCCACGACGGCTGGGCTCGCGACCACGGGCAGCATCGGCACGCGCGCAGCGGCGTAGTCGTCGCGGAAGCGCATCGCCAGCGCCCAGAAGTGCGGCGGCGTCCAGAAGAAGACGACGAGGAACAGCACCGCCGCGGCCCACGACAGCGAACCGGTCACGGCCGCCCACCCGATGAGGACGGGCATGCAGCCCGCGGCGCCGCCCCAGACGATGTTCTGGGCGGTGCGCCGCTTGAGCACCACGGTGTAGACCACGACGTAGAACACGATGGCGGCGAGCGCCAGACCGGCCGCCAGCACGTTCGTCGTGACCGCCAGCAGCGTGACGGCGAGCACGCCCAGCACGACACCGAACACGAGGGCCGACCGCGGCTCGACCTGCCGCTGCGCCAGGGGGCGGCGCTCGGTGCGGTGCATGACGACGTCGATGTCGCGGTCGTACCAGCAGTTGAGCGCGTTCGCGCTGCCCGCGGCGAGCGTGCCGCCCACGAGGGTGGCCAGGACCAGACCGAGCGAGGGCATCCCCTCGGCGGCCAGCACCATCGCCGGCACCGTCGTCACGAGCAGCAGCTCGATGATCCGCGGCTTGGTGAGCGCGACGTAAGCCGCGACGGTCGACCGGACGCGGGACAGCCGGCCCGGCGCCGGGCGCACGGCAGCGGGACCGGGATCGACGGACGCGCGCGGCACGGGGTCGTCCGCGAGCGTCGTCACGGCACGGGAGTCTACTGACGGGGACGGCCGGCGCTGACCCCGGCGGGACAGGGACGGATAGGGTCGGGATCCATGAGCCCCACCGCCGCGACCGGAGGCCGCACGACGCTCGAGTCGATGCCGTGGGACGAGGTGGACCGCCGCACGGTCGACGTCTGCCGCGCGCTCGCGATGGACTCCGTCGAGGCCGCCGGCTCCGGGCACCCGGGCACCGCCATGAGCCTGGCACCGGCCGCTCACCTGCTCTTCTCCCGCTACCTGCGGCACGACCCGACGGAGCCGGCCTGGCCCGGCCGCGACCGGTTCGTGCTGTCGTGCGGCCACTCCAGCATCACGCTGTACACCCAGCTCTACCTGACCGGCTACGGCCTCACGCTCGAGGACCTCGCGCACCTGCGGCAGTGGGACTCGCTCACTCCCGGGCACCCCGAGCACGGCCACACCCCCGGCGTCGAGACGACCACCGGGCCGCTGGGCCAGGGCGTCGGCAACGCCGTCGGCATGGCGATGGCCGCGCGCCGCGAGAAGGGTCTGTTGGACCGGCGCAGCGGCCTGTTCGACCACACCGTGTGGGTCTTCGCGTCCGACGGCGACCTGCAGGAGGGCGTGTCGGCGGAGGCCAGCAGCCTCGCCGGCACCCAGCAGCTCGGCAACCTGGTGATGGTCTGGGACGACAACAAGATCTCGATCGAGGACGACACGTCCATCGCGTTCAACGAGGACGTGCTCGCGCGGTACGAGGCCTACGGCTGGCACGTCCAGTCGGTGAGCTTCGTGCAGGACGACGGCTCGTACGCCGAGGACGTCGAGGCCCTGGCGGCGGCCTTCGACGCCGCGCTCGCCGAGACCGACCGCCCCTCGTTCATCCGGCTGCGGACGATCATCGGCTGGCCGGCGCCGACCAAGCAGAACACCGGCAAGGCCCACGGCAGCGCGCTCGGCGCCGAGGAGGTCGCGGCCACCAAGGAGATCCTCGGGCTCGACCCGAGCAGGACCTTCGACGTCCCGGACGACGTGCTGCAGCACACCCGCTCGGTGGTCCAGCGCGGGCAGGAGCTGCGCAAGGAGTGGGACCAGCGCTACGACGCCTGGGCGCAGAAGAACGCCGACGGCGCCGAGCTGCACCGGCGGCTGCAGGAGCGCCGGCTGCCCGTCGGCTGGCAGGACGCGCTGCCGTCGTTCGAGCCGTCCGACAAGGGCGTGGCCACCCGCAAGGCGAGCGGCCAGGTCCTCACGGCACTGGCGCCGGTGCTGCCCGAGCTCTGGGGCGGGTCGGCCGATCTGGCCGACAGCAACAACACGACCATGGAGGGCGAGCCCAGCTTCCTGCCGCCCGAGCACGCGTCCACGGCGTTCCCGGGTGGGCTCTACGGCCGGACGCTGCACTTCGGGATCCGCGAGCACGCCATGGGATCGACGATGAACGGCATCGCGCTGCACGGCGGGCTCCGCGTGTACGGCGGCACCTTCCTCGTCTTCAGCGACTACATGCGGCCGGCCGTGCGGCTCGCCGCGCTGATGCGCCTGCCGGTCACCTACGTCTGGACGCACGACTCGATCGGGCTGGGCGAGGACGGCCCGACGCACCAGCCGGTCGAGCACCTGGCCGCGCTGCGCGCGATCCCCGGCCTCGACGTCGTGCGGCCGGCCGACGCCAACGAGGTCACGGTCGCCTGGCGGACGGTGCTCGAGCACACCGACCGGCCGGCCGGCATCTGCCTGACCCGGCAGAACGTGCCGACGTTCGACCGGTCCGTCTTCGCACCCGCCGACGGCGTCGCGCGCGGCGGGTACGTGCTGCGCGACGCGTCGTCCGGGGTTCCGCAGGTCATCCTCATCGGCACCGGGAGCGAGGTGCAGATCGCCGTCGCGGCGCAGGAGCGGCTCGAGGCGGAGGGCATCCCGACGCGGGTCGTGTCGATGCCGTGCGTCGAGTGGTTCCGCGCGCAGGACGAGGCGTACAAGCGCACGGTGCTCCCGCCCGACGTCGAGGCGCGCGTGTCGGTCGAGGCAGGGGTGAGCCAGCCGTGGCACGAGTGGGTCGGCGACGCCGGTGAGTGCGTGGCGCTCGAGCACTTCGGAGCGAGCGCCCCATTCGCCGTCCTGTACGAGCAGTTCGGCCTCACGGCCGAGCGCGTCGTCGCCGCAGCACGTGCATCCCTGTCGAAGCTGGGCAGGACGCGAGGCAGCACGACCGGCAACTAGCCCCCGCTCCGCTGGAGGACCCATGAGCACCCCGCTGGCCGACCTCACCGCCGCAGGCGTCGCGGTCTGGCTCGACGACCTGTCCCGAGAGCGGCTGCGCACCGGCAACCTCGAGCAGCTCGTTCGCGAGCGCGAGGTGGTCGGTGTGACGACCAACCCCACGATCTTCCAGAAGGCGCTGTCCGAGGGCTCGGCGTACGACGAGCAGGTCCGTGACCTCGCCCTGCGCGGCACCGACGTCGGCGAGGCGGTCCGGGCGCTGACCACCTACGACGTCCGGTGGGCGTGCGACGTGCTCGCAACGGTCGCCGAGCGCACCGGCGGCGTCGACGGGCGCGTCTCCATCGAGGTCGACCCGCGCATCGCACACGACACCGAGCGCACCGTCGCCGAGGCGCGCGCCCTGTGGTGGCTGGTCGACCGGCCGAACCTGTTCATCAAGATCCCCGCGACCCGCGCCGGGCTGCCGGCCATCACCCGTGCGCTGGCCGAGGGCATCAGCGTCAACGTCACGCTCATCTTCTCGCTCGAGCGGTACCGCGAAGTGATGGACGCCTTCCTCGACGGCATCGAGCAGGCCCGGGAGAACGGCCACGACCTCACCCGCATCGGCTCGGTGGCCTCCTTCTTCGTGTCGCGCGTCGACACCGAGGTCGACAAGCGGCTGGAGAAGCTCGGCGCCGACGCCGAACTGCGCGGCAAGGCCGGCGTCGCGAACGCCCGGCTCGCCTACGCGGCCTATGAGCAGGTGTTCGGCGGCGAGCGCTGGCGGGCGCTCGAGACCGCCGGCGCGCACCCGCAGCGGCCGCTCTGGGCGTCCACCGGCGTCAAGGACCCGGCGTACGACGACACGATGTACGTCGTCGAGCTGGTCGCGCCCGGCACCGTGAACACGATGCCCGAGGCGACGCTGGAGGCGGTGCACGACCAC
This sequence comes from Mycobacteriales bacterium, assembly GCA_035554015.1. Lineage (GTDB taxonomy): Bacteria > Actinomycetota > Actinomycetes > Mycobacteriales > SCTD01 > DATLGD01. Next base: position 6,948 of record DATMJH010000447.1, on the reverse strand, counting down.
GGGCAGGTGCGCGGTGACACCGTGACGGCGTCCTACGACGACGCGCGCGACGTCCTACACCGGCTGACCGACGTCGGCATCGAGTACGACGACGTCGTGCGGCAGCTCGAGGACGAGGGCGTGCAGAAGTTCGAGGACGCCTGGAACGCGCTCATCGAGGGCGTCACCGAGCAGCTCGAGCGCGCCGGCGCCGACGTCATGCCCGCCGGCCAGTCCTCCCCCGCCGGCAGCGGTCCGGCGGCGGCGTCGCCCGAGGCGACCGCCTGATGACCGAGCCGGGCACCGACCCCGCGATCCGGGACGTGCTGACCGAGCACGCCGGCTCGGGCGAACGCGCGGTTGGCGTGCACGTACACGGCGCCGCCCTCGTCGACGCCGCGCGCGCGGTGCTGGACGAGCTGCTGGCCGACGGCGTGCCGGCCGCACTCGCCAGCAAGGACGCCACGCTGTGGGGGCCGGAGGCGACGCCCGAGGCGACGGTGCGGCTCGGCTGGCTCGACGCCGTCGACACCGGACGCGACGTCGTCCCCACGGTGCTCGCGCTGCGCGAGGAGCTCACCGCCGAGGGCGTCGACCGCGTCGTGCTCTGCGGCATGGGGGGGTCGTCACTCGCACCGGAGGTCGTCTGCGCCACCGCCGGCGCCGACCTGGTCGTCCTCGACAGCACCGACCCGGCGCAGGTACGCGCCGCGTTGGCGGTCGACGACGCCGACCTGCTGCAGCGGACCGTCGTCGTGGTGAGCAGCAAGTCCGGCGGCACCGTCGAGACCGACAGCCAGCGCCGCGCCGCGCGAACGGCGTTCGAGGCCGCCGGCATCGATCCCGCCCGGCGCGTCGTCGTCGTCACCGATCCCGGGTCCCCGCTGGCGGAGCAGTCCGAGCACGAGGGCGTGCGGGCGCTGTTCCTCGCCGACCCGGACGTCGGCGGCCGGTACTCGGCGCTCACCGCGTTCGGGCTGGTCCCGGCGGGTCTGGCCGCCGTCGACATCGGCGCGCTTCTCGACGAGGCCGCCGAGGTGCGGTCGAGCCTCGAGCAGGGCGGACCGGCGCTGCTGCTCGGCCCAGTCACCGAAGCCGGGCAGCTGGTGGCCGAGTCGACCGGCAAGGCCGGCCGCGGCATCCTGCCCGTGGTGGTCGAGAGCGCCGACGCGCCGGGTACCGAGCCGGCCGGCGACGCGCTCGTCGTCGCCCTCGGCGACCCGCCCGACGGACCAGGGGCAACCGTGCGCGGGCCGCTCGGCGGCCAGTTCCTCGTCTGGGAGTACGCCACCGCGGTCGCGGGACGGGTGCTCGGGATCAACCCGTTCGACCAGCCGAACGTGCAGGAGAGCAAGGACAACACCGGCGCGATCCTCGGCGGTCGGCGCCCGCCGGTGGCCGAGCCGCTGGTCACCGAGGACGGGCTCGAGGTCTACGCCACGGGCGACCTGCTCTCCGGTGTCACCGACCTGACCGGCGCGCTCGACGCGCTGCTCGCGGCGGTGCCCGAGCGCGGGTACCTCGCCGTCATGGCCTACCTCGACCGGGGAGGCGAACCGCAGGCCGCCGACCTGCGGCGGCTGCTGGCTGCGCGGTTGGCGCATCCCGTGACGTTCGGCTGGGGGCCGCGCTTCCTGCACTCCACGGGGCAGTACCACAAGGGCGGGCCGCAGACCGGCGCGTTCCTGCAGGTCACCGCGGCGGTCGAGCGCGACCTCGACGTCCCGGGCCGCGACTACACCTTCGGTCAGCTCCAGGCTGCCCAGGCGATGGGCGACCTGCGGGCGCTGGGTGAGCGCGACCGACCGGTGCTGCGGGTGCACCTCACCGACCGGCGCGCCGGCCTCGAGCGCCTGCTGCAGGTGGCGCGGGCATGAACCGGCTCCGCGATCCGCGCGACCGGCGGCTCGCCCGCGTCCCTGACCCGTGCGCGCTGGTCGTCTTCGGCGTCACCGGCGACCTGTCGCGCAAGAAGCTGCTGCCGGCCGTGTACGACCTCGCCAACCGCGGCCTGCTGCCGCCGGGCTTCGTCCTGCTCGGCTTCGCCCGGCGCGACTGGGGGGACGGCGACTTCGAGCAGCTGGCCCGCGACGCCGCACGAAAGGGCGCGCGCACCGAGTTCCGTGACGAGGTCTGGGAGCGGCTCGCCCCGAGCATCCGGTTCCTCGGCGGGTCGTTCGACGACGACGCCGCCTTCGACAAGCTGGCCGAGCTGCTCCGCACGACCAGCACGGCGCAGAGCAACGCCGCGTTCTACCTGTCGATCCCGCCGTCGGCGTTCCCGGTCGTGCTCAAGCAGATCGAGCGCACCGGCATGGCCGACAACGAGGCGTCCGGCGGCTGGCGACGCGTGGTGGTCGAGAAGCCGTTCGGCACCGACCTGCCGTCCGCCCGTGAGCTCAACGCGCTGGTCAACGGCGTCTTCACCGCCGACGACGTCTTCCGCATCGACCACTACCTCGGCAAGGAGACCGTCCAGAACCTGCTGGCGCTGCGCTTCGCGAACACCATGTTCGAGCCGATCTGGAACGCTCACCACATCGACTCGGTCCAGATCACGATGGCCGAGGACGGCGGCATCGGCACGCGCGCGGCGTTCTACGAGGAGACCGGCGCCGGGCGCGACGTGCTGCAGAACCACCTGCTGCAGCTGCTCGCGCTCACCGCCATGGAGGAGCCGGTCTCCTTCGACGCCGACTCGCTGCGGGCCGAGAAGCGCAAGGTGCTGTCCGCCGTCGTGCCGCCCGACGACGTCGCCCGCGACGCCGTGCGCGGGCAGTACGACCACGGCTGGCTGGCCGGCGAGCGTGTCGTCGCCTACCGCGCGGAGGAGGGCGTGGCGCCCGACTCGCGCACCGAGACCTACGCCGCGGTGAAGCTGCACATCGACACCCGGCGCTGGGCCGGCGTGCCGTTCTACCTGCGCACCGGCAAGCGGCTGCCGCGCCGGGTCACCGAGATCGCGGTGAGCTTCCAGCGGGCGGCGCACCTGCCGTTCCCCGGTGCCGACACCGAGGGGCTCGGCAAGAACCAGCTCGTGGTGCGGGTGCAGCCGGACGAGGGCGTCACGCTGCGCTTCGGGTCGAAGGTGCCCGGTACCGCCATGGAGGTCCGGGACGTCGTCATGGACTTCCAGTACGGCGAGGCCTTCACCCAGTCGTCGCCGGAGGCCTACGAGCGGCTGCTGCTCGACGTCCTGCTCGGCGACCGCTCGTTGTTCCCGCACGACGCCGAGGTGGAGGAGTCGTGGCGGGTCGTCGACCCGATCGAGCAGGCCTGGCGCGAGCAGGAGGAGGCCGGCATCGCCCCTGCGCTGTACCGCGCGGGCGACTGGGGACCCGCCGCCGCCGACGAGCTGCTCGCGCGGGACGGGCGGGTGTGGCGCCGGCCGTGACGGGCCCGCCCGCCCCGGTCGTCGTCGTGCACCGCGACGCCGAGGTGCTCGCCGCCGCCGCGGCGGCGCGGCTGCTGCTGCGACTGGTGGACGCGCAGGCCCAGCACGGCACCGCGTCGATGGTGCTGACCGGCGGGGGGATCGGCATCGCGCTGCTCGAGCAGGCGGCCCGCTCGCCGGTGCGCGGCGCCGTCGACTGGCCACGCGTCGACGTCTGGTGGGGCGACGAGCGCTTCGTGCCCGCCGACGACGACGAGCGCAACGAGCTGCAGGCCCGGCGGGCACTGCTGGACGGGCTCGACCTCGACCCGGCGCGGGTGCACCCGATGGGCGCCCGTGGCGGTCCGGACGGCGACGACGTGGACGCCGCGGCCACCCGCTACGCCGGCGAGCTGGCGGCTGCGGCACCGCCCGGTGCCGTGTCGCCCGCCTTCGACGTGCTGCTGCTCGGCGTCGGGCCGGACGGGCACACCGCGTCGCTGTTCCCGGAGCACCCGGGCACGCACGACGAGCGGGCGGCACTCGGCGTGCACGGTGCGCCCAAGCCGCCGCCCACCCGCATCTCGCTCGGCTTCTCGGCGCTCAACGGCGCCCGCGAGGCGTGGTTCGTCGTGGCGGGCGAGCAGAAGGCCGGCGTCGTGCGCATGGCGCTCGCCGGTGCCGGCCGCGTGCTGCTGCCGGCGGCCGGCGTGCGCGGACGCGCCGGCACGCTCTGGCTGCTGGACGAGGGGGCCGCGGCCGAGCTGCCGCGCGAGCTGCGCCGGCGGTAGGGACCGGTCGGCCGGGGCAGCTCACGACAGGCCGGGGGAAGCGGCCGAGCGATCTGTCCTCCCCCGGCGTCTCGCGACCGAGCCGCGACGCCAGCGGTGCCGGCTCGCGACAGGCCGGGGGAAGCGGCCGGGCGATCTGTCCTCCCCCGGCGTCTCGCGCTACTTGCCGCGGAGCTTGGCCAGCGCCTCGGCGAGGATCGCCTCGCCGTCCTCGGCGTTGCGCCGCTCGCGCACGTAGGCCAGGTGGGTCTTGTACGGCTCGGTCTTGCTCGGCGCCGGCGGGTTGTCCTTGTCCTGGCCGGCCGGGAAGCCGCAGCGCGGGCAGTCCCACGTCTCGGGCACCGACGCGTCGTCGGCGAACGACGGCCGTGTCTCGTGCCCGTTGGAGCACCAGAACGGCACCCGCACGCGGGGGGCGGCCTCGCCCCGCTCGGCCTCGCCCATCGGACCGGCACCCACCCGGCTGCCTCGGATCGCGTTGCCGCCTGCCACTGCTGGTGCTCCTGTCGTCGAGCCGGCCGCGCGGGGCCGGCGGTCCTGCTTCGTGCCGCACGGCCGGATCGGGCCGAGCGGCTGCCGGCCTACGCCGGGGTCGTCCCGGTGTCCTTGAGCAGCAGCCCGAGGGCGATGACGCACACCACCCAGACCAGGCCGCAGACGATCGTCATGCGGTCGAGGTTCTTCTCGACCACGGCGCTGCCGCCGAGCGACGAGGACACCCCGCCGCCGAACATGTTCGAGAGCCCGCCGCCCTTGCCCTTGTGGAGCAGCACCAGCACGATCAGCAGCACGCTGGTGATCGTGAGCAGGACGGACAGGAAGGTCACCACGGGGCTGGCTCCGGAGCTCGGGACGGGATGCTGGCCAGGATAACCGGGGTCACCCCGGGCCCGAGGGCACGACCCGCACGTCCTCGGCGTAGTGGCAGCGGCTCGGGTGCGGCCGCCCGGCGCGGTGCACCAGCGCCGGCTCCTCGCGAGCGCACAGGTCGTCGGCCTTCCAGCACCGCGTGCGGAAGGTGCACCCGGACGGCGGATCGGCCGGGCTCGGCACGTCGCCGGTGAGCACGATCTGCGTGCCGCGGCCGCGCTGGCTCGGGTCGGGTACCGGAACGGCCGACAGGAGCGCCTGCGTGTAGGGCATCGTCGGATGCTCGTAGATCTCCACCTCGTCGCCCGTCTCGACGATCCGGCCGAGGTACATGACCGCGACGCGGTCGGAGATGTGACGCACCACGGACAGGTCGTGCGCGATGAACACGTACGAGAGCCCGAACGAGTCCTGCAGGTCGTCGAGCAGGTTGATGACCTGCGCCTGCACCGAGACGTCGAGCGCGGACACCGGCTCGTCGCACACGAGGATCTTCGGGCGCAGCGCCAGGCCGCGCGCGATGCCGATGCGCTGGCGCTGGCCGCCGGAGAACTGGTGCGGGTACCGGTTGATGTGCTCGGGGTTGAGGCCGACGACGTCGAGCAGCTCCTGCACCTTGCGCCGCCGGTCGCCGCGCGGTGCGACCTCCGGATGGATCTCGAACGGCTCCCCCACGATGTCGCCGACCGTCATCCGCGGGTTGAGCGAGGTGTACGGGTCCTGCAGGACGATCTGGATGTTGCGGCGCAGTTGCTTGAGACCGGCCCGGCCGCGCCCGAACACGTCCTCGCCCATGAAGCGCACGGTGCCCGACGTCGGCGTCTCCAGGCCCATCAGCAGCCGGGCGAGCGTCGACTTGCCGCACCCGCTCTCGCCGACGATGCCGAGCGTCTCCCCCTCGTGCAGGTCGAAGCTGACGCCGTCGACGGCCCGGACCGCGCCCACCTGCTTCTTGAACAGGACGCCGACGGTCAGCGGGTAGTGCTTGACGAGGTCCTCGACCTGCAGGACCACCTCACCACTTGGCACGGTGGTCACCTCCGACGACCTCGTCCCAGAAGTGGCAGGCGCTGCCGCGCTCGGAAGACACCTCGTACAGCGGGGGCTCCTCGGTGGTGCACGGGTCGTCCCGCCGGTACGGGCAGCGCGGGTGGAACGGGCAGCCCGACGGCAGCCGGGTCAGGTTCGGCGGCAGGCCCTTGATCGCGGCGAGGTCCTGCCCCTTGCGGTCGACGCGCGGGATCGACGCCAGCAGGCCCTCGGTGTACGGGTGCGCCGGGTCGGCGTAGATGTCGTGCACGGGCGCGCGCTCGACCACCTTGCCGGCGTACATGACGACGATGTCGTCGGCGACGTCGGCGACGACGCCGAGGTCGTGGGTGATGAGGATGAGCCCCATGCCGCTCTCGCGCTGCAGGTCGGCGAGCAGCGCCATGATCTGCGCCTGCACGGTCACGTCGAGCGCGGTGGTCGGCTCGTCCGCGATGAGCACCTGCGGGTCCAGGGCCAGCGCGATGGCGATCATGATGCGCTGGCGCATGCCGCCGCTGAACTGGTGCGGGTAGTTCTTCAGCCGCTCCTTGGCCGCGGGGATGCGCACGCGCTCCATGAGCTCGAGCGCCTTCGCCATCCCCTCCCTGCGGGAGGTCCCCAGGTGCACGCGGAACATCTCGGCGATCTGGAAGCCGACGGAGTACACCGGGTTGAGCGCCGAGAGCGCGTCCTGGAACACCATGGCGATGCGCTCGCCGCGGAAGCGCTGCATCTGCCTGCTCGACAGCTGCAGCAGATCGGTGCCCTCGAACAGCACCTGCCCGCCGGTGACGAAGTCGGCGTCGCGCACTGAGATCACCGCGCCCCGCATGATCCGGGTGAGCTGCGGCCAGCCGAGCACGACGAGCGCGGCGACCACCGTCCACAGGTTGCGGTCCGGGA
>DATMJH010000446.1:0-9589 GCA_035554015.1 Mycobacteriales bacterium | reverse complement strand
GAGGACTGCGGCGTGCTGTGGAAGGGCCGGCGTCCTGCGACGGCCGGCCCTTCCACAGCACGCCGCAGTCCTCGCACCGGCGCAGCACGCGCTCGCCCGGGGCAGCCCGGTCGTCGCCGGTCAGCGGCTCGGGCGGCAGCTCGGCCAGCAGCTCGGGCGGCGGATCCGGCAGCGGGCGCGGCGTGCCGATCAGCCACCAGAGCGCGAGCACGGGCAGGGACAGCACGATCGCCACGACGAGCAGGTCGAGCGCCAGCAGCAGGTAGGCAGCGACGTCGTCCGGCACCCGCGCAGTCTCTCAGGCGCCGCGGACGGCTGCCTCGAAGGCGGCGCGCAGCGCGGTCGTCACCGGGCCCACCGCGAGCCGCCGGCCGTCGAGCTCCACCACCGGCGCGACGCCGCGCACGCTCGACAGCAGCATCACCTCGTCGGCCTCGGCCAGCTCGTCGGCACGCACCCGTCGCACGTCCACCGGCACCGGGCTGCGCGCGAGCGTCGCCTCGGCCGTCGTGCCGGGCAGGATGCCGACCTCGTCGGCGGGCGGCGTCGCGACCCGCCCGCCGCGCACGACCGCGACCGTCGCGGTCGGCGCCTCGAGCACCTCGCCGTCGGCGCTGACCCAGATGGCGTCGTCCAGCCCGCGTTGCTGGGCGGCTCGCTGGGTGGCCATGTTGACGGCGTACGACGTGCTCTTGACGCCGCCCAGCAGCCAGGGCGCGTCGCGGCGGACGTCCGCGGCGACGCCGAGGGTGAGCGTGGCGACCCGGATGCCGTGCTCGCGGCCGCGGACCGTCTCCGGCGGCAGCGGACCGGCGACGGCGAACCCGACCGGCGACGCGCCGGGCGCCCCCTTGGTGCAGGTCAGGCGCAGCATGCCGTCGTCCTGCGTCGCGGCCGCTGCCGTGGCCAGCTGCTCCCAGCCCTCCGGCAGCTCGATGCCCACCCGGTCGGCGCTGCGACGCAGCCGGCGCAGGTGCAGGTCGAGGAAGGCCGGCCGCCCACCGGCGACCCGCAGCGTCTCGAACACCGCCTCACCGCGGACGACGCCGAGGTCGTCGGCCCGCAGCAGCGGCGTCGCGACGTCGAGCACGCGGGTCGGGTCGTCGAGCAGCAGGAGCACCGGGCCGGCCATCGCCGGGACGCTAGTGCGTGCTCGCCGGACGTCCGACCTGCCACGGCGGCCGAGCGCCCGGTCAGCGCCCGGTCAGCGCTCGGGCCCGGGCGTGGTTCCCGCCGGTCTACTGTTCGGCCATGGGCCGGGCAGTGAGCACCGGGAGCGGCTGGCAGGCCGAGCTGCGCTCTCGCGGCTACCGGCTGACGCCGCAGCGGCAGCTGGTGCTCGAGGCGGTCGCGCGGCTCGGGCACGCGACGCCCGAGGACATCGCGACGGCCGTGCGCGAGACGGCGAGCGGCGTCAACATCTCGACGGTGTACCGGACGCTCGAGCTGCTCGAGGAGCTGGGGCTCGTGCAGCACACCCACCTGAGCCACGGCGCACCGACGTACTCGGTGACCACCGACGACGACCACGTCCACCTCGTGTGCCGCGAGTGCGGCGCGGTGCAGGAGGCCGACGTCGAGCTGCTCGGCGAGGCCGCGCGTCGGCTCGCCGACGAGCAGGGGTTCGCGCTCGACGTCGGCCACGTCGCGCTGTTCGGGCGCTGCTCCGCCTGCCGCTGACCGCAGCGGGCGTTCACCCGTTCGGACCATCAGGGCCGCTCGGCGTTGCTCCGATCGGATGATGCGGGGCCGTTCCGAGACGGGAAGTCGACGCGGAGGGTTCAGCCTCCTGGCCGGGTTCTTCTGACCGTTCGGAGGAGGCGGACGCCCATCGTGAACAGGTAAGAAGTGGTCGCGACGGACCGTCTGGGTGGAGAACCCCGCAGACTGACCTCGAGCCGTTGGAGGATCTGGTGCTCTGGATCATCGCCGAGATGTGGCTGGTCGCACTCGTCGTGGCCAGCACCCTGTTCGTCGGTGTCGTGGCGACCCAGGCGGTCACGCGGCAGCTGCGCAACCTGCGTACGCGCGCCAGAGGCTCGCACCAGCTGACCAGCGTCACCTGAGCTCTGGTCGCACGGCGACGCGGAATCCCCGTCCCCGGTCGGCGTTGCACCCGGAGTGAGCAGTCCTCTCCTGCAGCGCCCCGGAGCGGTCGAGGCCGACGGCGTCGACGCCGGCGTCGCCGCGCACTACGGCGACCCCTACCGCGAGCAGCGGGCGCTGGCCGACGGCGTCGGCCTGGTCGACCTGTCGCACCGGCCGGTCGTGGCCGTCTCCGGGCCCGACCGCCTCACGTGGCTGCACTCCCTGACCACACAGCACCTGTCCGCCCTCGCGCCGCACGCCTGGACGCAGGCCCTCGTGCTGTCGCCGCAGGGGCACGTGGAGCACCACCTGCGCCTCGTCGACGACGGGGAGACGGTGCGCGCCGTGCTGGAGCCGGGTGCCGCCGAGCCGCTGATCGACTACCTGGACCGGATGCGCTTCCTGCTGCGCGTGGAGGTCCGCGACGTGACCGCCGAGTGGGCCGCCGTCTGGCAGGGCGGGCCGCAGCTCGTCCCGCGGCCCTCGCTCGCCGACTACGACGGCCCGGTGGCCGGCGTCGGTGCGCTCGAGGCGCTGCGCGTGGCGGCACGTGAACCGCGGCTCGGCCTCGACACCGACCACCGGACGCTGCCGAACGAGGTCCCGTGGCTGACCACTGCCGTGCACCTCGACAAGGGGTGCTACCGCGGGCAGGAGGCGGTGGCGCGCGTCTACAACCTCGGCCGGCCGCCGCGCAGGCTCGTGCTGCTGCACCTCGACGGCTCGGGCTCGTCGCTGCCGGCGCTCGGGGCCGACGTGCTGCTCGACGGCCGCGCCGTCGGGCGGGCCGGCACGTCGGTGCGGCACCACGAGCTCGGCCCGCTGGCCCTCGCGCTGGTCAAGCGCAACGTGCCGGACGACGGCGCGCTGGTCGTCGACGGCGTGGCGGCGGCAGTCGACGTCAACGCCGGCGACGACGTCCCCGAGTCGCCGGCACGGGCCGCCGCGGCGGCGCGCTCAGGGCTGCTGCGCCTGCGGTAAGCGAGCTGAGCCCTTCGCCGGCGCGGCGCTCGGGGCCGGCGACATCTGCGATTCCGACACGTCAGGGTGTGTCGGAATCGCAGATGATGACGTGTTCTACCGGGAGGCGGCGTGGTCGCGCCGGCGCGTGGTGCTCTCCGCGCGGGGGCGGGGCATCTCGCGCAGCACCGACGGCGGCGCCGGGCGCTGGCTGGCCGTGGCCACGGGCGGACGGCGGTAGGTGGCCAGCGCCCACACCGCTCCCAGGACCAGGCTCGTGGCCAGCCAGAGAAGGACGACTGCCACGATCGCGTACATGGTGGGTGAGCCTGCACCGGCGATGGCGGCCTGGCCATAGCCCAACCGGGCTATGACCGGCGTGCGCCGGATGGCCGTCAGCGCCCGAACAGGCCGCGCTTCTTCTTCGGCTGCTGCGCCGCCACCGGACGAGAAGCCGGCGCGACCGGTCGGGTCACCGGCGGCGGCGTCGGGTCGTCGTCGAGACCGAGGGACGACAGCTCGCGTAGCAGCGACGCCGTGTCGAGGTCGTCGCGGTAGACGGGAGCGGGCTCCGGGGCCTCCTCGGTGAGCACGGCAGCAGCGGTCGGCTCCTCCTCGGGTGCCGACTCCTGCAGCGGCAGGGGGACTGCGCTCGCCGCAGCGGACAGCTCGGCGAAGGCAGCGGCGTGCGTCTCCGCCGCGATCTGCGCGTCCACAGCGGAGGCGGCGGCGAGCCGGGCCTCCTCGGCGAGGCGGGCTTGCTCGGCCTCGTCGGCGAGGCGTGCTTCTTCGGCGAGGCGGGCTTGCTCGGCCTCGTCGGCGAGCCGGGCTTCCTCGGCGAGGCGGGCCTGCTCGGCGAGGCGGGCTTCCTCATCGAGGCGTGCCTGCTCGGCGAGGCGGGCTTCCTCATCGAGGCGTGCCTGCTCGGCCTCCTCGGCGAGCCGGGCCTCTTCGGCCAGGCGTGCTTCTTCGGCGAGGCGGGCCTGTTCGGCCTCCTCGAGAAGGCGAGCCTCCTCCTGCCGGCGGAGCTCGGCCTCGTACGCCTCCTCTGCCTCGCGCAGCAGCTTCTGCCGACGAGCCTCCTCGGCGTAGGCCTGCTCTTCGGCCATCTCCAGCTCTGCGCGCAGTGCCTCTTCGGCGAGGCGGGCCTCTTCGGCGAGGCGTGCCTGCTCGGCCTCTTCGGCGAGCCGTGCCTGCGCGACCTCTTCGGCCAGGCGTGCCTGCTCGGCCTCTTCGGCGAGGCGTGCCTGCTCGGCCTCCTCGGCGAGGCGTGCCTCTTCGGCGAGGCGTGCCTCTTCGGCGAGGCGTGCCTCCTCGGCGAGCCGTGCCTCCTCGGCGAGCCGTGCCTGCTGGGCCTCGTCGGCCTCGCGGCGAGCCTGCAGGTCGACGACCTCGGCCAGCTGCGCCTCGGCCTCCTCCTGCTCGACCGCCGAAGACTTCGCCGCCTCCAGCTCAGCCTGCGCGGCCGCCAGCTCGGCGGCGTCGAGCGCACGCCGGCGGGCCTCCCGCTCGGCACGCTCGACGTCCTCGCGCGACGGCGGTGGTGGCGCGTCCTTCCTCATCAGCGGCAGCGACGAGCCGAACATCTCGTCACCGGAGACGCCGCTGCCCAGCAGCGCCGACAGCGCCTGCGACACGCGCGAGATCGAGACGTCGACGTCGACGTCGTCGTGGTCGCCGAGCATCCGGTGGACCTCGACCGCCGTGTCGTCGGCCGGCAGCAGTTCCTCGAGCGAGGGCTCGAGCGCACGCGGCGAGAGCGCCACGGCGAGCCGGGCGGCCATCTCGGCCGGGACGAAGGCCTCCGCAGCGTCCAGGTCGCCTGCCTCGCCGCCGCCCGCCTCGGGGCCGCCGGCGGCTGGGTCCTCGCCGTCGGACCCGCCGCCCGGCACGACCTGCAGCGGCACGGCCGACTCCGGCGCCTCGACCTCGAGCAGCCCGGCCTGGACGAGACCGTGCACGACGTGCCCGGCCTCGAACAGCGTCAGGCCGGTGTCGCGGGCCAGCTCGCCGATCGTGCGGACGCCGTCCACCTTGCACAGCAGCGACCACGCGTCGCCGTCGACGACCATCTCGTCGTCGCTGTTGCCGGCCGCGGAGAGCACCGGCACGCCGTCGGCGCCGTGCACGACCGGCTCGATCGCCGCCCAGGCGGCGCGGCGGTCCTCGACGACGGCGAGCAGCTCGTCGACGGCGACCGGCGGCGCCACGTCCTCACGGGTCTTCTGGTTGACCCGGAACCGCCAGCTGCCGCGATCCCACGTCAGCAGGTCCGTCGTCGCCTCACGCAGCTGCTCCTGCACGAACGCCTCGACGACCGGCTGGTCGACGTAGCCGAGGTGCACGAGCAGCTCACCGAGGCGCCAGCCCTGCAGCTCGGTCCGCTGCGCCTCGAGCGCCTCGGCCAGCGCCTCCGGCCCGAGCGCCCCGCTGGTCACCAGCCGGGCGCCGAGGGTCGGCCTGGCGCCGGACGCCCCGACGGGGACGGTCACGGCGTAGACGTTCCCGCCACGCAGGTAGAGCTTGGCCTCGTCCTCGTCCGGCTCACGGTCACGATCGACGACGTGCAGGCAGCCCGTCGCCCCGCCGTCCGCGAGCTGGCGCAGCACCTCCGGGAGGGGAGTGGCGGAGACGTCGCCCTTGAGCACGCGTCGTCCTCCTCGCCGTTCGCCCGGGGTGCAGGCGCGCCGACCGCGACCTGCCCTCTCCCCTTCGGCAGGAAGGCGCCGGGTGTTGAGCCGTCTGGGGGAACCTCGTCGAGGGTCGCGGCCCGCCGCGGGCATCTGCAACGATGAGCCGGACCGCGCGCGGGCGCCCGCCCGCCGCGGCGACCTGGAGAGGAGCCCACGTGACGGTCGGCAACGGCGACGACCCCGGCTCGGCCGGCGCCCCCGACGGCGGCCTGCGGGGCAACCGCCGCATCGACCGGGTGCTCGCCGAGGACTACCTCAGCGGCCTCCAGACCGCTCCGCTGGAGGAGGTGCGGGGGCTGCGCGCCGAGGCCGAGCAGGAGGAGACCGACCTCTCCTACATCCGCCGGATGGTCCAGGGCCGCATCGACATCGTCCGGGCCGAGCTCGAGAGCCGCGGCGACGCGCAGAGCGGCGCGCTCGTCGACCGGCTGGCGCACATCCTCGCCGACGAGCAGCGCGCCCCGGCGCGCGGGCTCGGCCGCCACGCGACGCTCGAGCCCAGCCGGGCCGACGAGCACCGCCGCTACGTCGAGCGCCTGGTCGCCGACGTCGACCTGTCGGACGTCGCGACCCGCACCGACGACGAGCTGCGCCGAGCGCTCGAGACGCTCGCCGACGAGGAGCAGAAGCTGTCGAGCAAGCGCCGCGAGGTGCAGCAGGTGATGGACGCCTGCAGCGCCGAGATCACCCGCCGGTACCGCGACGGCGAGGCCGACGTCTCCTCGCTGCTCGGCGCCAGCTGAGCGCGCCGCCCGTCCTCGTCGAGGCGGTTCGCTGCGGCTGCGTCGAGAGCCGCCACCGCGGCTCGGTGGTGGTGCTCGGACCGGACGGCGCCGCGCGGCACGCGCTCGGCGACGTCGAGACGCCGGTGCTCCCGCGCTCGACGAACAAGCCGCTGCAGGCCGTCGCCCTGCTCGAGCAGGGCTGGGACGCGGACGACGCCGCGCTGGCGGTCGCGGTCGCCTCGCACAGCGGCGAGCCGCGGCACCTCGACGTCGTGCGGTCGGTGCTGGCGCGCGCCGGGCTCGACGAGTCGGCGCTGCAGTGCCCGCCTCAGCTGCCGCTCGGCGCCGCGGCCGCCCAGCAGCTCCTGCGCACCGGCGGCTCGCCCTCGCCGCTGACGATGAACTGCTCGGGCAAGCACGCCGGGATGCTCGCGGCCTGCGTCGCCTCGGGCGGCGATCCGGCCGCGTACCGGGACCCCGCATCGCCGGTGCAGCAGGCCGTCGCGCGGACGGTCGAGCGGCTGGCGGGCGAGCCCGTGACGGCCGTCGTCGTCGACGGCTGCGGGGCGCCGCAGCACGCACTGTCGCTGACCGGGGTCGCGCGGGCGTTCCTCCGGCTGGTCGACGCCGCGCCGGGGACCGCCGAGCGCCGGGTGGCGGACGCCGCGCGACGGCACCCGGAGCTGGTCGGCGGCACCGGCCGTGAGGTCACCGCGCTCATGCACGGGGTGCCGGGACTGCTCGCGAAGGACGGCGCGGAGGGCGTGTACGGCGCCGCGGTGCCGGGCGTCGGCGCGGTGGCCCTGAAGATCGAGGACGGGGCGTGGCGGGCGGCCCCGGTGGCGGCCGTGGCCGCGCTGCGGCTGCTCGGCGTGGACGTCGGCGGGCTCGACGCCGTCGGCCGGCCGCCGGTGCTCGGCGGCGGCGAGCCGGTCGGGGGGCTGCGCCCCGCCTTCTGAGCCCTGTGGACAACGGGTGACGTCGTCGGAGGGTTCGGGCACGCTGCCACCGGGTCAGCGCGTTGACGCTGAACGGGGGCTCAAGAACCGCGGGCCCCGTGCCGACAACGTCCCAGGGGGAGGTGCGCGTGAGCGGGAGCCGGCCGGCGACGACGTCGCACGGGGCCCGAGCGCCGCGCGCACGAGAGGGCCGCCCGACGCCGCCGCGGCCCGCGCTGCGCCGGCCGTCGCCCGCGGACCGCCTCGCCGTCGAGCGGATGTCGTTCGGGCCCGGCGTCACCGGGCCCACGGCGCTGGCGCTGTTCTACCTGATCGGAGGCCTGCTCACGCTGCTGGCGCTGGTCGCGCCGGGCTGGAACGGCATCGACGGCACCCGCGTGCTGCTCGTCGGGCTGGGGGCGGTCGCCTCCGGCCTGCTCGTGCTGGCGATCCGCGCCCACCTGTCCGACGCCTCCTGCCACGTGCTCGTCGCGCTCTGGAGCGTCCTCATCGCCGCGGCGATGGTGGCCGGCGGTGGCGGGTCGCCGACCTCGGCGTTCAGCTCGTACTACTTCTTCGTGGCCGTGTACTGCGCGCTGTTCTTCGCGCCGCGCGGCGCGACCGCGCAGATGACCTGGGCCGGCACGACGCACGTCGTGGCGCTGACGCTCGTCGGCGGCGGCGACGTCGTCGCCCCGACCGTCGTGCTGTTCGGCGGCATCTCGGCCACCGCCCTGGTCGTCGGTGCGCTCGTGCGGCAGGTGCGCACCGCCGCCGCGACCGACCCGCTCACCCGGCTGCCGAACCGCCGGTCGTTCGACGAGCACCTCGACATGGCGCTCGCCCGCGCCGAGCGCAACGGCGCGCCGGTGTCGGTGCTCGCGCTCGACCTCGACGGCTTCAAGCAGGTCAACGACGTCCAGGGCCACGCGGCCGGCGACCGGCCTCGACGAGCAGCCGGTCGCGCGTGGTCCAAGGTGCTGCGCACCGGCGACCTGCTGGCTCGATCGGGCGGCGACGAGTTCGTCGTCCTGCTCCCGGACTCCGCCGAGCCGACGGCCCGCGGGGTCGCCGGGCGGCTGGAGGAGCGCACCCCGGCGCCGCTCGGGGTGTCGGTCGGCGTCGCCGTCAGCCGACCTGGCGAGAGCGCCTCGCGGCTGCTCCGGCGCGCCGACGCCGAGCTCTACCGGCACAAGGAGTCGCGCCGGTAGCGGTCAGCGCCGCTCGACCGCCAGCACGGCGACGTCGTCGGGCAGCGGCTCGCCGTGCAGCTCGCGGGCCCGTCCGATGAGGTGGTCGGCCAGCGCGGCGGTGTCGCCGTAGTGCGGGCAGTCGCGGGCGATCTCCAGCAGGCCCTCGACGCCGAGGCGGTCGTCGCCGGCACGGCCCTCGACGAGCCCGTCGCTGAACAGCAGCAGCCGCCAGCGCTCGCCGAGCTCGACCGACCGCCGGCCCCACGCCACCCCGGGCAGCACGCCGAGCGGCGGCCCGGCCAGGTCGTCGGGCAGCTGCTGCGGCTCGGGACCCAGCGACAGCGGCGCCGGGTGACCGGCGAGGTAGAGCATCATCGACGTGCGCGGGGCGTCGACGACCGCCATGCACAGCGTCGCGAACACCTCCTCCGACCGCCGCTCGCGCACCAGGACGTCCTCGAGCACGGGAAGCAGGCGGTCGGCGTCCAGGCCGGAGAGCACCAGCGCCCGCCAGGCGATGCGCAGGGCCACCCCGAGCGCCGCCTCGTCCGGTCCGTGGCCGCAGACGTCGCCGACCAGCAGGTGCAGCTCGCCGTCGGCCGTCTCGACGACGTCGAAGAAGTCACCGCCGAGCACGGCGTCGCCACCGGGCCGGTAGCGCGACAGCACGCGCAGCCGCTCGTCGGTCACCTGCGGCTGCGGCAGCAGCCCCCGCTCGAGCCGGGCGTTCTCCTGCGCCTGCAGCTCGGCCGCGTAGAGCCGGCGCAGCTCCGACTCGGCCCGGCGGCGCTCGACGGCGTACCGGATGGAGCGCGCCAGCAGCCGCCCGTCGACCTGGCCCTTGACGAGGTAGTCCTGCGCGCCCGCGGCGACGGCGTCCACCCCGCGGTCCTCGTCGGCGAGCCCGGTGAGCACCAGCACCGCCACCCCCGGCAGCGCCAGGCGCAGCTCCTGCAGCGCGGTGATGCCGTCGGCGTCGGGCAGGCCGAGGT
>DATMJH010000445.1:0-16610 GCA_035554015.1 Mycobacteriales bacterium | reverse complement strand
GCGTGCTCGTGCGGCCGTTCGCGGGTGAGGGCGTGCGCGCGACGATCGGCCTGCCCGAGGAGAACGACGCGCTGCTGGCAGCGGCCACCGCCTTCGGCTGAGCAGGTGCCTGCGGTGCGAGGGACGGCGCGACCAGCGATCCGTGCAGGCGCGCTCCTCCGAAGCCTGATGCGCCGGTGTCGACGACCGGGCTGCGAGCGGCTGCTCGACGACGGACACGGTCAGCGGCGGCGAGCAGACACTGCGGACGACCTCGGGCCAGGTCGACGGTGGCGATGAGGTCGACGCCGCCGAACGCGTAGTTCATGCACTCGAGCGTCGCACCGCAGGCACCTGCTCAGCCGAAGGCGGTGGCCGCTGCCAGCAGCGCGTCGTTCTCCTCGGGCAGGCCGATCGTCGCGCGCACGCCCTCACCCGCGAACGGCCGCACGAGCACGCCGCGCGCCGCGCAGTGCTCGGCGAAGGCCGTGCTGCGCTCGGCCAGCGGCAGCCACACGAAGTTCGCCTGCGAGTCCGGCACCTCGTAGCCGGCCTCGCGCAGTGCGGCGGTCACCCGGTCGCGCTCGGCGACCGTCTGCCGCGCGCGCCGGTGCACCTCGTCCTGCTGCCCGAGCGCGGTGACGGCCGCCGCCTGTGCGAGCGCGCTGACGCTGAACGGCACCTGGCAGGTCCGCACGACCCTCACGAGGTCCGGCGCGCCGAGGCAGTAGCCGACCCGTAGCCCGGCCAGTGCGTACGCCTTGCTGAACGTGCGCAGCACGGCGACGTTCGGCCGGTCGCCGAACAGCGCGAAGGCGTCGGGCACCAGGGCCGGGTCGACGTACTCGCGGTAGGCCTCGTCGACGACGACGAGCACGTCGGCGGGTACCGCGTCGACGACCCGCTGCAGCTCCTTCTCGCCCACCGCCGTCGACGTCGGGTTGTTCGGGTTGCAGACGAGGACGGCTCGCGTTCGCGGGGTGAGCGCCCCGACCATCGCATCGACGTCGTGCACGTGGCCGGCCGTGAGCGGCACCTTGACCGCGTTGCCACCCGCGACCGCGGTGACGATGGGGTACGCCTCGAAGGCCCGCCAGCCGAAGACGACGTCGTCACCGGGCTGGACCACCGACGTGACGAGCTGACCCAGCACCTCCACCGATCCCGCACCGACCGCGACCCGCTCCGGCGGGACGCCGTGGTGGGCCGCGATCGCGTCGAGCAACGCCGTCGCCCCCATGTCGGGGTAGCGCGAGACGCCCTGCGACGCCTCGCGCAGGAGCTCCCCGACGCCCGGCAGCAGCCCGTACGGCGACTCGTTGCTGGCGAGGACGACGGCACCGGGCGCCTTGCGACCGGGCACGTAGGACGGCAGGGCGGCGAGGTCCGGCCGCACGCGCGGACCCGCGCCCGGGGGCCACTCGGGGATCGTCACGCCTACAGGTTCCCCCGCCGCTCCTGCTCGCGCTCGATCGCCTCGAACAGCGCCTTGAAGTTGCCGATGCCGAAGCCGAGCGACCCGTGCCGCTCGATCAGCTCGTAGAAGACGGTGGGCCGGTCCTGCACCGGCTTGGTGAAGATCTGCAGCAGGTAGCCGTCCTCGTCGCGGTCGACCAGGATGCGGCGCGCGCGCAGCTCCTGGATCGGCACGCGCACCTCGCCGACGCGCGCGGTCAGCTCGTCGTCGTAGTAGCTGTCGGGCGTCTCGAGGAACTCCACGCCACGGGCCCGCATCTCGTCGACGGTGCGCACGATGTCGTTGGTCGCGAGCGCGATGTGCTGCACGCCAGGGCCTCCGTAGAACTCGAGGTACTCGTCGATCTGCGACTTCCGCTTACCGAGCGCCGGCTCGTTGAGCGGGAACTTCACCTTGCGCTTGCCGTCGGCGACGACCTTGCTCATCAGCGCGGAGTACTCGGTGGCGATGTCGTCGCCGACGAACTCCTTCATGTTCGTGAAGCCCATGACCCGGTTGTAGAACGACACCCACTCGTCCATGTGCCCGAGCTCGACGTTGCCCACGACGTGGTCGATCGCCTGGAACAGCCGCTTGTCCGGTGGCGCCACCAGCGGCTCGCGCTCGACGAAGCCGGGCAGGAACGCGCCGCTGTACGCCGACCGCTCGACCAGCGTGTGCCGCGTCTCCCCGTAGGTGGCGATGGCGGCCAGGACGACCTTCCCGGTCTCGTCCTCGACGAGCTCCGGCTCGGCCAGCGCCGTGGCGCCGCGCTCGACGGCGACCCGGAAGGCCTTCTCGGCGTCCGGCACCCGCAGCGCGATGTCGGTGACGCCGTCGCCGTGCCGGGCGACGTGCTCGCCGACGTCCGTGCCGGGACGCACCGGGCCGGTGACGACGAACCGCGCACCACCGGACTCGAGCACGTACTCCGCGAGATCGCGCGATCCGGTCTCCGGCCCCCGGTAGGCGGTGACCCGCATGCCGAACGCCGTCGAGTAGAAGTGCGCTGCCTGCCGGGCGTTGCCGACGGCGAAGCGCACGTGGTCGACGGCCTCGACCGGGAAGTCGTCGGGCGCGGTGCGGTCTGCGGGCGGCGAGACGTCGGCAGTCATGGCGCCGAGTACAGCCGCCGGCGGCCAGTCTGCGCAACCGTCACGCGTTCGCCGGTGCAGACTGACCAGTCATGGAGCGCTCTGCGGCCGGCCAGCGGGTCAACGTGACCAGCTCGCTCGACGAGCTGGACTGCCGACTGCTGGCCGCCTTCACCGCGGCACCCCGGCTGTCGGTGCTCGAGGCGTCGCGCCGGCTCGGCGTCGCGCGCGGCACCGTGCAGGCCCGGCTCGAGCGGCTCGAGCGGCGCGGCGTCGTCAGCGGCTGGGGGCCACACCTGTCGCCGTCGGCGATGGGTTACGCCGTCACCGCCTTCGTCACGCTCGAGATCCGGCAGGGCAGCGGCAGCGACCGCGTGCTCGAGCACCTGCGTGAGATCCCGCAGGTGCTCGAGGCACACACGATCACCGGGCCGGGAGACCTGCTGTGCCGCGTGGTCGCCCGCGACAACGCCGACCTGCAGGACGTCCTGGACTCCGTGGTCGGGAACGGCGACGTCGAGCGCTCGTCGACGGTCATCGCGCTGCGGACGGCGATCGAGCCGGACGCCTCGCGGCTGGTCGGCCCCGCGTAGCGACGGAGGTCCAGCTCGCCGGCCTGCTGTCGCTCGCTCAGCAGTGGAGGCGGGTGTCGAGGAGGAGGTCCTCGAGGCACTCCTCGAGGTCGGGCCGCGTCGTCGTCGGGGGCTCCGGTGACGGAAGCACGTCCACCGCCGGTGCCGGCGCCGGTGCCTCCGACGCGCGCGACGGCGGTGCGGTCAGCACCGCGGCGGTGCGCCGCGGAGCTGGGACCGGCTGCCCGGTCCGCCGGACCGTCGTCCTCGGCTGCACCGCCGGACGCGGGTCGAGGGCCTCGGCCGGCGCGGGCGCAGCCGGCCCCGCCGCCGGGGGCACGTCGGCCGGCCACGCGAGGGCGGCGACCAGCGCCATGACGGGCAGCACCGTTGCGGGCCACGCCCGCCGCCATGCCGAGAGCACGGCTGAGGACGTTCGCCGTCGCGGCGCCGAGTCCTGCCCGGCGCAGCCGATGCCGTGGTGGCTGTCTCGGCTCAGGCGGCCAGGGCCGCGTGCATCTCCCAGACGAGCACCTCGGCCGGCGTGCTCGCCGTCACCCGCTGGCCGCCCGTAGCGGTGAAGCGGACGGCGTCGCCGGTCACGAGCCGGCCGGCGCTCTCCAGCTCCACCTCGCCCACCGGCACGAACAGGTGCAGGAACGGCGCCTCGGGCAGCTGCACGCTCTGCCCGGGTCGCAGCCGCGCGGCGTGGAGCGCGGCGTACCGGTTGCGGATGCGGATCGCGGCGGCGCCGTCGTGCTGTGGCATGCCCGACGCCACGGGCACCAGCCCCCCGCTGAGCAGCTCGTCCTCGACCTCGACCTGCTCGTAGCTCGGCGTCACCCCCTCCTCGTCCGGCGCGACCCACATCTGCACGAAGTGCACCGGCTCCTGCGCACGCGCCGCCTCCACGCGGAAGGCGTCGTTCTTCTCGCTGTGCAGGATGCCGGTGCCCGCGCTCATCCGCTGGGCGAGGCCCGGGTAGATGACGCCGTTGTGGCCGGTCGAGTCCTGGTGCACCAGCGACCCACGCAGCACCCAGGTCACGATCTCCATGTCGCGGTGCGGGTGGGTCTCGAAGCCGGTGCCCGGCTGCACGACGTCGTCGTTGTTCACCAGCAGCAGGCCGTGGTGCGTGTTCGCCGGGTCGTAGTGCCGGCCGAACGAGAACGAGTGCTTCGAGTCGAGCCAGGCGATGCCGGTGCGGAACCGCTCCTGCGCACGGCGGACGTCGACGACGGGCTGCAGCGAGCGGGTCATGCCGGGTGAACACGAGCCAGCACGGCGGTCATCCCATGACGCTGAAGCTGCTGTCCCGGTTGACCGAGCGCCGCCGGCTGTAGTGGCCGAGGTCGACGGTCAGGCCGGTGCGCGGCAGCACGACCTGCACCGGGTCGACGTCGTGGTCGTGCCCGCGCTCGGACGCCTCGACGATCTCGGCCATCAGCCGGCCGACGACCGGGGCGTTCTTGAACTGGTTGCCGCTCGTCCCGGCCGCCACGTAGAAGCCGTCGAGCGAGGTGCGGTCGTACACCGGGATCCAGTCGTCGGTGACGTCGTACACGCCGGCGATGCCGCGGGACGCCTCGGGCACGGTCAGAGCTGGGATCCGCCGGGCGGCCCGGTACAGGTGCGCGGTGCGGACCGCGCGCGTCGGGTTGGGGTGGCAGGAGTCGGCGTCGTCGAGCCACTCGAGCGGGTCGCACTCCGGCTCGGTGCCACCGACGAGCAGCCCGCCGCCGGGCACCCAGCGCAGGTACGTGCCGAGGTCCAGGTCGGCGACGAACGGGACCGGCCCCTCGGCGCCGAAGCCGGGCGGGGCCGGCACGTGCTGCACCTCCTGCCGCAGCGGGCGCGCGCGCACCGTGACGTCGTCGAGCGCCCCGGCGAGGGCGGTGACGGCCTGGGCGTGCGGACCGGCAGCGTTGACGACGACCGGGGCGGAGAGCGCGTCCCCGTCGGCCAGCCGCACGCCGGTCACCCTGCCGGCCACCCGCTCGACGCCGACCACACCGGAACGGAACCGGAACGCCGCGCCCATCCGCTGGGCGGCGCGGGCGAGGTCGAGGGTCGCCTGCTGCGGGTCGTCCACGTGCCCGGCGTCGGGTGTCCACAGGGCCGACACCTCGCCCTCGGCGTCCGCCCAGAAGGCGTCGTCGTCGACCGGCTTGGGCGGCCAGTAACGCCCGACGTCGAGGGCCGGGAAACGCTCTCTCAGCGTCGCGGCGTCCCACCGCTCGTACGGCACGCCGGCGCGGTCGAGGTGCGCGGCCACGCGACTCGCGTCCTGCTCGGGCGACTCCAGCAGCAGCCCGCCGGTGCGGACGAACCTGGCGACGGCCTCGCCCGACGGCGCCTCCAGGTGGTCCTGCCACGCGTCCCAGCCGTGCTTGCCCTCCCACGACACGGCGACGCCGGTCCACGTCGAGTACGTGAAGCGGACGATGGACGACGACGCGCTGGTGGTGCCGGCGCCGGGTGACGGGCCGCGGTCGACGACGACGACCCGCCGCCCGGACCGCGCGAGCTCGAGCGCGACGGAGCACCCGATGACGCCTGCCCCGACGACGACGGCGTCGCACGTGTCGCTCACGGCCCCACTGTGCCGCAGCGGTGCAGGGTCCGGCGTTGCCGCTGACGGAACTCGGCATGCCGCCCCGTCGTCATCGGAACAGGTCTACCGTCCAGGATCGGGGGGTGGTCGCCGATGAGTGGTGCACGGGGGTGGCGTCCTGACGTCGTGACCGGTGCCGTGACGGCCGTGCTGCTCGTCGCCGCCGTGGTGGTGCTGGTGTGGGGCGACCTGTCGGCACTGGTGCCGTCCGGCGCGCTCGGCTGGCTGGTGGTGCTGGGCGTGGCCGCGGCCGCCGTCGGCTGGACCGCACTCGTGCGCCGGTTCGTGCGCGCACCGGGCGCCGCGGCGGCCGTCGCGGTCGTGCCGCTGGTGGCGGTGCTGGCCTGGGCGATCTACCCGACCGTCGTCGACCGGGAGGTCGACGAGGGCCTGCTCGACGGCGTCGCTGTCGCCGAGCCGATGTCCGACGAGACACCCGACTCCGGCGGCGCCGCTGCGACGACGCCCGTGCAGGTGGCCAGCGGCGAGCTGCAGGGCGCGGACGGCCACAGCGCGACCGGCACCGCGGCCGTCTACGAGGCCGGCGCCACGACGTTCGTGCGGCTCGAGGACATCGAGACCGACGGCGCGCCGGACGTCCGCGTGCTGCTCGTCCCGCAGCCAGGTCAGGAGGGCCCCGACGGCGGGCTCGACCTGGGCGCGCTCAAGGGCAACGTCGGCAGCAGCAACTACGAGGTGCCGACAGGTACCGACGTCAGCGCCTACCGCTCCGTGCTGCTGTGGTGCCGCGCGTTCTCGACGCCGATCGGCGTCGCGACGCTCACGTCCTGACGCCGGCCCGCCCGCGGCCGCTGCCCTCGGTGAGGTGTTCGAGCAGCGGGCGCACCCGGTAGGGCACCGGCGTCGTCAGCGCCACCACCGTCGTCGTCCTCACCACGCCGGGCACCGCGAGCAGCTCCTGGATGAGCCGCTGCAGCCGCGAGTGGCTCTCCGCCGCGATGCGCACGACGAGGTCGGCGTCGCCGG
This sequence comes from Mycobacteriales bacterium, assembly GCA_035554015.1. Lineage (GTDB taxonomy): Bacteria > Actinomycetota > Actinomycetes > Mycobacteriales > SCTD01 > DATLGD01. The sequence continues at coordinate 9,908 of DATMJH010000445.1, read as the reverse complement.
TCGTGGTGTGCGCCTCGAGCACGTGCGGCATCCGGACCAGCGCCGCGACGGCGTCGTCCAGCGAGCCCTGCGACAGCCCGATGCTGACGAAGGCGACGACGGGCAGGCCGAGGCTCTCCAGGTCCAGCTGCAGACCGAAGCCGCGCACGCGGCCGGAGGCCTGCAGCCGGGACAGCCGGGCGTGCACCGTGTTGCGCGTCGTGCCGAGCCGCTCGGCCAGCTCGACGACGCCGCGGCGCGGGTCCTCCTCGAGCAGGCCGAGCAGGGCGGCGTCGAGCCGGTCGAGAGCGGCCGACCCCTGCGGCGAGGTGGTCACGACGACCAGCTCGTCACCCGGCCGGCGCACCCCAGTTGAGCAGAATGCCAAGGAGAACTCGCGTACATGGACTGACGGTACAGCGTCGGGGCACGGTGCTCACTTCCGCGCTCAGCTCAGGGCACACCTGGAGGCCCCGTGACGCTCATCCCGCACACCACTGGCCGCACGCCCTCCCCCACCCCGACCTACGACCTCGCCGACCGGTACCGCCCGGGTGGCCGCCGCGTGCTGCTCACCGGTGTGCAGGCGGTCGCGCGCCTGCTCGTCGAGCAGCAGCAGCGCGACGCCCGCGCCGGCAGGCGGGTGGCGCACCTGGTCAGCGGCTACCCCGGCTCGCCGCTCGGCGGGCTCGACAAGCTGCTCGGCTCGCTCCCCCACCTGCGCACCGAGCACGACGTGCACCTGGTGCCGGGCCTGAACGAGGAGCTCGGCGCCACCGCCGTCTGGGGGTCGCAGCTCGACCTGCCCGGCGGCAAGAACGTCGACAGCGTCGTCGGCGTCTGGTACGGCAAGGGCCCCGGCGTCGACCGTGCCTGCGACGCGCTGCGGCACGGCAACGTCTACGGCGCCCACCCCGACGGCGGCGTCCTCGTGCTGGCGGGCGACGACCCGGGGGCGAAGTCGTCCTCGCTCCCCTGCGTCTCCGAGCGCACCCTCGCCTCGCTGCAGATGCCGGTCGTCACGCCCCGCGACGCCCAGGAGCTGGTCGCCTTCGGGCTGCACGGCGTCGCCCTGTCGCGGCTGTCCGGCTGCTGGACCGGCGTGAAGGTGCTCGCCGACGTCGCCGACGGGCTGTTCACCGTCGAGCGGGACTTCGCCGACGTGCAGATTCACGTGCCGGAGCTCGAGTGGGAGGGCCGGCCCTGGCGCTACCGGCAGCGCGTGTTCGCCTCACCGCCCGACTCGCTGTTCGCCGAGCAGGACCTGTTCGGTCCGCGCTGGGCCGCCGTCGAGGCCTACCGCGACGCCAACGACCTCGACGCCGTCGAGGTCGACACGCCCGACGCCTGGCTCTGCGTCATCGCCACGGGCACGGCCTACGACGCCGTCCGCCAGGCACTGCGCGAGCTGGGCATGGACGACGCCGCGCTGTCGCGCGCCGGCGTCCGGCTGCTGCGCATCGGGATGCCGTTCCCGCTGTCCGGCCCGAAGGTCCGCCGGGCGGCTCGCGGCGTGCGCGACGTGCTCGTCGTCGAGGAGAAGGTCGCCTTCGTCGAGGAGCAGGTGAAGGCCGCGCTGTACGCCGTCGGGGCGCCGCGCGTGTTCGGCAAGCTCGACGACCGCGGGCGGCGCCTGGTGCCGGCCGACGGGCAGCTCACGGCCGACCGGCTGCTTCCCGTGCTGCGGCAGGTGCTCGGCCAGGAGGTCGTGCTGCCCGACGCGCCGGCGCGGCCGCGCACACAGCTGTCGCTCACGCCGGTCAGCAGCGCCAGGCGGACCCCGTACTTCTGCAGCGGCTGCCCGCACAACCGCTCCACCGTCGTGCCCGAGGGCTCGCTGTCGGGCGGCGGCATCGGCTGCCACGCGCTCGTGACGATGGCCGGTCGCGAGACCGCGCAGGTCACCGGCCTGACCCAGATGGGCGGCGAGGGCGTGCAGTGGATCGGCCAGGCGCCGTTCGCCGCCGACCACAGCCACATCTTCCAGAACGTCGGCGACGGCACCTACTTCCACTCCGGTCAGCTCGCGCTGCAGGCGTGCCTCGCCGCCGGCGTCACCATGACCTACAAGATCCTCTACAACAGCGCGGTCGCGATGACCGGCGCGCAGGACGCGCAGGGCGCGCTGACCGTCCCGCAGCTCACGCACAAGCTCGTCGCGGAAGGTGTGCAGCGCGTCGTCGTGGTCGCCGACGACGTCAGGAAGTACGGCCGACGACCCGGTTTCGCCAAGGGCGTCGAGGTGCGCCACCGCGACGACCTCGACGCCGTGCAGCGCGAGCTGCGCGAGGTGCCGGGTGTGACGGTCATCGTCTACGACCAGCACTGCGCCGCCGAGGCGCGGCGGCTCCGCAAGCGCGGAAAGATGCCGGTGCGCACGCAGCGCGTCGTCATCGACGAGCAGGTCTGCGAGGGCTGCGGCGACTGCGGCCAGAAGTCCAACTGCCTGTCGGTGCAGCCGGTCGAGACCGAGTTCGGTCGCAAGACGCGCATCGACCAGACCTCCTGCAACACCGACTACTCCTGCCTCGACGGCGACTGCCCGTCGTTCCTCACCGTCGAGGTCGCCGCCGACGCGAAGAAGACGCGGCGCGAGGTGCCGGCACCGCCGTCGGTCGCCGAGCCGGTGCTGCCGGCGGTCGGCGAAGGCTTCGACGTGCTGATGGCCGGCATCGGCGGCACCGGCATCGTCACCGTGAACCAGGTGCTGGCCACGGCCGCGCTGCTCGACGGGCTCACTCCCGTCGGCCTCGACCAGACCGGCCTGTCGCAGAAGGCCGGCCCGGTCACGTCGCACCTGCGTCTCGGCACCAGCAGCGCACCGGTCAACCGGCTCTCCCCCGGCACGGCCGGGTGCGTGCTCGCCTTCGACCTGCTGGTCGCGAGCGACGGCAAGCAGCTGAAGCTGTCGTCACCGGCTCGCACGGTCACGGTCGCGTCGACGTCGGTCACGCCGACCGGCGACGAGGTCTACGACCCGAGCGCCGCGCACCCGGACAGCGGCCGGCTGCTGCAGGCGCTCGAGCAGGCCAGCCGCTCGCTCACGACGATGGACGCCCTCGGTGACGCCGAGGCGCTGCTCGGGTCGACGGCGTCGGCGAACCTGCTGCTCGTCGGGGCGGCGTACCAGGCCGGCGCGCTGCCGGTGAGCGCCGCGGCGATCGAGCGCGCGCTCGAGATCAACGGCGTGGCCGTGCAGGCGAACGTCACGGCGTTCCGCTGGGGTCGCGTCGCCGTCGCCGACCCGGTCGCCTACCGCGACGCCGTCCGCCCCGCCGCCGCCGCGACCCGGCAGGCCTCTGCGGTCGCCGCGCGCGCTCTCGAGCTCGTCGGGGAGACGCCGCTCGAGGGCGAGACGCACCGGCTCGCGCTGGTGCGCACCGAGTCGCTGCTCGGCTGGCAGGGCGAGAAGGTCGCCCGACGCTACCTCGACGTCGTCGTCCGCGCCTGGCAGGCCGAGCGCGCGCTGGGCGACCGCACCGACTACTCGCAGGCCGTCGCGCGCGGTGTCCACCACGTCACCGCCTACAAGGACGAGTACGAGGTGGCCCGGCTGCTGTCGCGCCCCGAGCTGCTCGACCAGGTGCGCGCCGAGGTGCCCGGCGCGACGTCGGTGACGTACCGCCTGCACCCGCCGGCGCTGCGCTCGATGGGTCTGGACCGCAAGCTGGCGCTGCCGGCACGGGTGCGGCCAGGCCTGAAGGCGCTGTCGTACGGCAAGGTGCTGCGCGGCACGCCGCTCGACCCGTTCGGGCGCGCGCACGTGCGCCGCGTCGAGCGCGAGCTGGCCGCCCAGCACACCGCGCTCGTCGAGCAGCAGACCGCGGCGCTGAGCGCCGACAGCTACGACCGCGCCGTCGCGCTCGCCGCCGCCGCCGAGCAGGTGCGCGGCTACGAGCAGGTCAAGCTGCGCAACGTCGAGGCCTACCGGGAGACGGTCCGCGCCCTGCTCACCTCCTGACCGTCGGGAGGGCTCCCCACCGTCTCAGCGGGCTCGGGGGCGGCTCCAGCCACTCCACCCTCGCCGCGACCGGAGCCCTCCCGACGGGTCCGGCGCAGCCGGAACCCGTCGGGAGGGCTCCGTCGGGGTCTGGGAGGGTGGCCGGCCATGACCGACACACGCTCCGGGCCGCTGGCCGGCGTCCGCGTCGTCGAGCTGGCCGGTATCGGCCCCGGGCCGTTCGCCTGCATGCTGCTCGCCGACCTGGGCGCTGACGTCGTCCGCGTCGACCGGCCCGGCGGCGGCACCCTGTCGCTGGCACGTTACGACGTGCTCGACCGCGGTCGCCGGTCCGTCGCCGTCGACCTGAAGTCGCCGTCGGGCGCCGAAGTCGTACTGCGGCTCGTGGAGCAGGCCGACGTGCTCGTCGAGGGCTTCCGCCCCGGCGTCGCCGAGCGGCTCGGCGTCGGGCCGGACGTGTGCCTCGAGCGCAACCCGCGGCTGGTCTACGGCCGGATGACCGGCTGGGGGCAGGACGGCCCGCTCGCGCCTCGCGTCGGCCACGACATCGACTACGCCGCCGTCACCGGTGCGCTCGCGGCGGTCGGCGAGCCCGGACGCAAGCCCGTCCCGCCGCTCAACCTCGTGGCCGACTTCGGCGGCGGCGCCATGTTCCTCGTCACCGGCGTGCTCGCGGCGCTCGTCGAGCGGGAGCGCAGCGGCCGTGGCCAGGTGGTCGACGCGGCGATGGTCGACGGCGTGACCACGCTGCTCAGCATGTTCTACGGCCTGCGCGCGAGCGGGGTGTGGCAGGACTCCCGCGGCAGCAACCTGCTCGACGGCGGCGCGCCGTTCTACGACACCTACGAGTGCGCCGACGGCGAGTACGTCGCGGTGGGCGCGCTCGAGCCGCAGTTCTGGGCCGTCGTCGTCGACACCCTCGGCCTGCACGACGCACCGGACCAGCACGACGTCACGCAGTGGCCGGAGCTGCGCCGGCGACTGGCCGCGGCGTTCGCGACGCGCACCCGCGACGAGTGGGCCGAGGTGTTCGAGGGCCTCGACGCCTGCGTCGCGCCGGTGCTGCACCTCGGCGAGGCCGCGCAACACCCGCACGTGCAGGCCCGCGGCCTGGTGGTCGAGCGCGACGGCGTGCCGCAACCTGCGCCCGCACCGCGGTTCTCCCGGACCCCGGCAGCACTGCACCGGGGCCCGAGCCGGCCGGGACAGGACACTCGAGAAGCGCTGCAGTCGTGGGGGTTCAGCGAGCAGGAGGTGCAGCAGCTGGTCGCCGAGGGCGTCGCCGTCGAGGGGTAGCCCTCACCAGCCGCGCGTACCGGCCGCGCCCTTGAACGGGCCGACGACGTCGCCGGTGACCCAGCCGCCGTAGAAGCCGCCCTCCTGCGGCCGCACGACCTCGCCGTCGACCGTGCAGCGGTCCATCCGTGCCGGGTACACGGCGACGGCGCCGCGCAGCAGCTCGTACCCGGGTGACGGGTCCGGATAGGTCCAGGCCGCCGCGCTCTCGACGCGGTCGTCGGCGGCGACGTCGAGGTAGCTCGCCTCGCCCTTGTACTCGCAGAACGAGCGGCCCGGCGCCGGACGCAGCGCACCGGGCGCCCAGTCGTCCTCGGGCAGGTACCACGTCGGCGGGTGGCTCGTCTCGAGCACCCGCAACGCGCGGCGCGTGCGGCACACCTCGACGCCGCCGAGCACCACCACGACCTCGCGGCCGGAACGCTCCACGCGCGGCGGCCTCGGGTAGTCCCAGACCGACTCCTGTCCCGGCCCGACGGGCTCAGGAGTCACCGGCAGGCGCACCTCAGCCGGGCAACCAGCGCGAGCGGCGGCTGCGCCGACGGCGCAGCACCAGCAGGGCGACGAGGAGGGCGGCGGCGGCACCGGCGAGAGCTGGCGGCCCGAGCCGCGGCGAGCCGGCGCCACCGGCGGCGGACGTCGTGGGCGCGACGGGGCGCAGCTCGGGCGCGCGCAGGCCGCCGGTGGCCGCACCGGCGGGCACCGTCGCCGCACCGGCTGCCGTGCCGGCCACCGAGCCGGGGTCCTGACCGACCTGCTCGAGGGCCTCGCCGAGCGAGCTCTCCTCGCGCCCGTCACCGCCGACCTTGTCGGCCACGGCGTCCTTCTTGTCCTTCACCGCGCCCTTGAGCTGGCTCGCGCCGGTCTTGACCGAGTCGGCGCCGTCCTTGACGGCGTCGCCGACCTTCTTCTTCGTCCGGCCGGCGACCCGCTTCGGGCTCACCTTGTCGGCGATCGCGTCGAGCGTCTCGGCGAGCTCCTCTCGCGTCCTCTCGATCTCGGCAGCCAGCACCTCCGGGTCGTCGGACGTCGTCGCCCGCTCCTGCCGCTGCTCCGCGGCGGTGCGGGGGCGCCGGCGGGCGGCCGTGCTGGCCGGATCGCTGCCCGGGTCGCTGGTCGTGCTGCCGTCCTTGCTGGCCACGCGGACTCCTCGCTGCTCGTGCGGTCGTGCCGGTTGACGTGCCCCGCTCCGCGTCGAGGGAACCGCGATGGCACGGCTCCGGCGAGCGGACACGGGCGAACGGTGCCAGAGTCCCGGTCGGGCACGCGCACCCGGCCGGTTTCGGATTGCACGGGCCCGCCCAGGCGCCTACCGTCTGCAGTTGCGAACGGTTCGCAACAGGGGGGCGACATGCACATCCCGGACGGGTTCCTCGACGCGCCGGTCTCCGTGGCCACCGGAGCCGTCGCGGTCGCCGGGCTGGCGTACTGCGTGAAGCGCGCGCAGGGCGAGCTGGACGACAAGCTCGCACCGATGGCCGGCCTGACGGCGGCGTTCGTGTTCGCGGTGCAGATGCTCAACTTCCCGGTGGCGCTCGGCACGAGCGGTCACCTGCTCGGCGGGGCGCTCGCCGCGGTGCTGGTGGGGCCGGCGGCAGGGGCGATGTGCCTGGCGGTGGTGCTCCTCGTCCAGGCCCTGTTCGCCGACGGCGGGCTCACCGCGCTCGGGGCGAACATCACGCTCATGGGCCTGCTGACGGCGTTCGCCGGCTACGCGGTCTTCCGCGCGCTGCTGAAGGTGCTGCCGCGCCGGGACGGCTCGGTCGTGCTGTCCGCGGGCATCGCCGCGGGCATCTCCGTGCCGCTGTCGGCCGCCGGATTCGTGCTGCTGTTCGCCCTCGGCGGCAACGCCGACCTGCCCATCGCCGGCGTGCTCGCCGCGATGGTCGGCGTGCACGTGCTCATCGGCATCGGCGAGGGCCTCATCACCGCGTTCACGGTCGGCGCGGTGCTGAAGACCCGGCCCGACCTGGTGCACGGCGCCCGCCACCTGCTGCGCGACCGCCAGCTGGTCATCACGACGACGCCCACGGCCACGCCGGAGGTGGCCCGGTGACGCGCCGCAACGGGTTCCTGCTGCTGGGCCTGCTGGTGGCCCTGCTGCTCGCCGGTGTCGTGAGCGGCTTCGCGAGCTCCTCTCCCGACGGGCTCGAGAAGGTGGCAGAGGACAAGGGCTTCAGCCGGACAGCCGAGGACTCCGCGCTGGCCGACAGCCCGGTCGCCGACTACGCCGTCGACGGTGTGCAGAACGAGCGGCTCAGCACCGGGCTGGCCGGCGTCCTCGGCGTGACGGTCACGTTCGCCTTCGGCCTCGGCCTGTTCGCGCTCGTGCGCAGGAAGGGGCCCGCCACCCCTGCCGACCGCGACGACGCCGACGCGCCGACGACCTCGTGACGCGCTGATGGGCGCCGGCCACGAGTCGGGGCTGTTCCGACCCGGCACGTCGGTGGTGCACCGGCTGCCGCCCGAGTGCAAGCTGCTGGCGGTCCTCGCCTTCGTCCTCGTGGTCGTGGCGACGCCGCGCGAGCAGGTCTGGGCGTTCGGCCTCTACGCCGCGGTGCTGGCCGGCGTCGCGCTGCTGGCGCGGGTACCGCTGCTGCTGCTGGTGCGGCGGCTCGTCGTCGAGGTCCCGTTCGTGCTGTTCGCCGTGCTGCTGCCGTTCGTGTCGCGCGGCGAGCGGGTCGAGGTGCTCGGCCTCTCCCTCTCGCAGTCCGGGCTGTGGGCCGGGTTCAACATCCTCGCCAAGGCGACGCTGGGCGCGACGGCGACCATCCTGCTGGCGACGACGACCGACGTCCGCGGGCTGCTGCGCGGGCTCGAGCGGCTCCGGCTGCCCCGCAGCTTCGTGGCGATCCTCGGCTTCATGGTGCGCTACGCCGACGTCGTCGTCGGCGAGATGCAGCGGATGAAGGTGGCCCGCGCGTCGCGCGGCTACGACCCCCGCTCGCTGCTGCAGGCGCGGGCGCTGGCGGCGTCCGCCGGAGCGCTGTTCCTGCGCTCGTACGAGCGGGGCGAACGGGTCTACCTCGCGATGGTCTCGCGCGGCTGGACCGGTGCCATGCCGGTGCTCGACGACCGGCGCGCGACGTCGGCGCAGTGGGCGACGGCGCTGGTGCTGCCCGCGGTCGCGCTCGTCGTCAGCGCGGGCGCGTGGACGGTGCAGGCGTGAGCGCGCCGTCCCTCGAGGTTCGCGGGCTGGCCTTCGCCTACCCGGACGGGCACCAGGCGCTGTTCGGCGTCGACCTGGTCGTGCAGCGCGGCGAGCGGGTCGCGGTGCTCGGGCCCAACGGTGCGGGCAAGACGACGCTGGTGCTGCACCTCAACGGCGTGCTGAGCGGCGACGCCGGCAGCGTGCGTGTGGCCGGTCTGCCGGTGGAGAAGGACACCCTGCGCGAGGTGCGCCGCCGTGTCGGCATCGTCTTCCAGGACCCGGACGACCAGCTGTTCATGCCGACCGTCGGCGAGGACGTGGCCTTCGGACCGGCCAATCTCGGCCTGCGCGGCGCGCAGCTGCAGGCCTGCGTCGACCGCGCGCTCGGCCTCGTCGGCATGCGCGAGTTCGCCGACCGGCCGCCGGCCCACCTGTCGTTCGGCCAGCGCCGGCGGGTCGCCGTCGCGACCGTGCTGGCCATGGAGCCCGAGATCCTCGTGCTCGACGAGCCCTCGTCGAACCTGGACCCGGCGTCGAGGCGCGAGCTGTCGGAGATCCTGCTCTCGCTCGACGTGACGCTGCTCATGGTGACGCACGACCTGCCGTACGCGCTCGAGCTCTGCCCCCGCTCGGTGGTGCTGGACCGTGGGGTCATCGCCGCCGACGGCGGCACGCGCGACCTGCTCTGCGACGACGACCTCATGCGCTCTCACCGGCTGGAGCTGCCGTTCGGCTTCGACCCCCTCACCGCAGGAAGGACCCGCACGTGACCCGCCTGGCTCCCGGCGACAAGGCGCCGGACTTCACGCTGCCGACCGACGACGGCGGCACCCTCTCGCTGGCCGACCTGCGCGGGTCGAAGGTGGTGCTCTACGTCTACCCGGCGGCGATGACCCCCGGCTGCACGAAGCAGGCCTGCGACTTCCGCGACGACCTCTCGGTGTTCGCCGACGCCGGCTACCGCGTGCTCGGGCTGTCGCCCGACGAGCCGGAGAAGCTGGCGCGCTTCCGGCAGAAGGAGGGCCTGACCTTCCCGCTGCTGTCGGACCCGGACAAGCAGGTGCTCGAGGCCTACGGCGCGTACGGCGAGAAGAAGCTGTACGGCAGGACGGTGGTCGGCGTCGTCCGCTCGACCTTCGTGCTCGACGAGGACGGGACGGTGCTGCAGGCGCAGTACGGCGTGAAGGCGACCGGCCACGTGGCCAAGCTGCGCCGCGACCTGGGGCTCGCCGCCGGCTGAGGGTCGCGTCCGGACCCGCTCGCGGACGAGCAAGCGGGTCGTGCCGCACCCCTCACCGCACTACTGTGCGGACCAGCGCGCGAGTGGCGGAACTGGCGAGACGCAACGGCTTTAGGTGCCGTCGCCTTCGGGCATGGGGGTTCGAATCCCCCCTCGCGCACCTCTAGCCCCGCAGCGCCTCCGCCAGCCGTGGCGCGAGAGCGCGGAACGCCTTGCCGCGGTGGCTGATGGCGTCCTTGTCCTCGGGGGCCATCTCGGCGGTCGTGCGGTCAGCGCCGTGC
>DATMJH010000444.1:0-5491 GCA_035554015.1 Mycobacteriales bacterium | reverse complement strand
GGCCCACCGAGGGCACGTCGCCGAGGTCGCCGGAGGCGGGCTCGGCCGCCGGCACCCGCGGCGCCTCCGGACCCTCGGGCGGAGCCACCGGCCGGGCGCGCGCGCCCTCCTCCGCGAGGAAGTCGACGAGCACCTCCTCGACGACGTGCGGCGCCTCCTCGACGACGAAGTGGCCGGCCCCCGGCACGGTGACCATGACGCACTCCGGACCGAGGTCCTTCACCACGCTCTCGCCGGTCGAGACGGGCAGCACCGGGTCCCTCGCACCCCACAGCACGAGCATGCGGTCGGCGCGCACACGAGGCCGGCCGGCACCGGCTGCACCGCCGCGCCGTCGCAGTGCTGCGGCGATGCGGGGACGAGTCGCGGCCCGGTAGTAGCCGAGCATCGCCGACGTGCTCGACCGGCGCGTGTACGCGGCCTCGTACTCGGCGAGCGACTCGGGATCGAGTGGCGTCGACGCGCGCCAGCCCAGTGCCAGCATGGCGCGGACGACGCGTCGGCCACCGAGCCGGAACAGCGCCTCCGGAGCTGCCGGCAGCGCGAAGAACGGGATGTGCAGGGCGCGGTGCAGCGGCACCGAGCGGTAGGGCGCGTTGGCCACCACGAGCCGGCGCACGAGGTCGGGCCGGGCACCGGCCAGGCCGAGCGCGAGCGAGCCGCCCCAGTCGTGACCGACGACGTCGACCGCGCGGCCGCCGGTCTCGCCGTCGACCAGCGCGGCGAGCTGATCGACCAGGGACGGCACGTCGTACGGTCCGCTGTAGCTGGACCCGCCGAGACCGGGCAGGTCGGGGGCCAGCACCCGACGGCCGTCGGCCAGCACCGGCATCAGCCGTGACCAGCAGCTGGACGTCTCGGGCACGCCGTGCAGCAGCAGCACCGGGGTGCCGTCGCCGGATCCCTGCTCGCGCACCAGGAAGCTGGTGTCGGCCGCCGTCACGGTGCGGACTGTCACGCGTAGAACACCCTCTCGACGACGGCCCGGGCCCGGCGGGTGGCCCGCCGGTAGTCGTCCAGGAACTGGCCCTGGGCCTCGGCAGGGTATCCGAGCACCCGGGCCGCTCCGTCGAGCTCCCGGCCGCTGCCGGGCAGCACGTCGACCGGCTTGCCACGTACCAGCACGAGGGCGTCACGGGCCCGTGACGCGAGCGTCCAGGCAGTGCAGAGAACGTCGGCGTCGTCGCCGTCGAGAAGCCCGGCGTCGCGTGCGGCCTCGATCGCGGCGACGGTGCGGGTCGTCCGCAGTGCCGGCACCTCGGCCGCGTGCTGCAGCTGCAGCAGCTGAGCGGTCCACTCCACGTCAGCGAGCCCGCCGGGACCGAGCTTCAGCGCCAGCTTCGGGTCGGCACCCCGCAGCAGCCGCTCCGTCTCGACCCTGGCCTTGATGCGCCGCACCTCGCGCAGCTGCTCCGGGGACAGGCCCCCGTGCGGCCACCGCACCGGCGCGACGAGCCGCAGGAACTCCTCGGCCAGGCCGACGTCGCCGGCCAGCGGGGCTGCGCGCAGCAGCGCCTGCGCCTCCCAGACGTGCGACCAGCGCTGGTAGTAGGCGCGGTAGGCACCGAGGCTGCGCGAGAGCGGGCCCTGCTTGCCCTCGGGCCGCAGCCCGGCGTCGACGAGCAGCGGTGGGTCGGGCGCCGGCAGCGCGAGCAGGCGGCGCAGCTCGTTGGCGACGTCGTGCGCGGCGTCGGCCGCCTCCGCGTCGTCGACGCCGTCGAGCGGCTCGTGCACGAACAGCACGTCGGCGTCGCTTCCGTAGCCCTGCTCGCCACCGCCGAGCCGTCCCATCGCGATGACGGCGAAGCGGACCGGCAGGGGTGCGCGGCGCTCGGCCTCGACCTTCGCGGCCGCCGTGGCCAGTGCGGCCGCCACCACGGCGGCCGCGACGTCGGACAGCGCCTGCCCGACCTCCCGGCCGTCGGCGAGCCCGAGCAGGTCGGCGCACGCCGTCCGCAGCAGCTCCTGCCGACGCAGGCCACGCGCGGTGACGACGGCGGCCTCGGCGTTCTCACGGCGCCGGACGGCGGCGACGAACGCCTGCACGAGCTGCTCGCGGGAACGCGGGCGCAGCTCGTCGTCGGAGGCCAGCAGCCGCACCCCTTCAGGCGCGCGGACGAGCAGGTCGGCGACGTAGCGGGAGCCGGCGAGCAGCCGCGCCAGCCGCTGCGCGGCCTCCCCCTCGTCCCGCAGCAGCCGCAGGTACCAGGGCGTGGTGCCGAGGGCGTCGGAGACCTGGCGGAACGACAGCAAACCCGCGTCGGGGTCGTGCGCGTCGGCGAACCAGCCGAGCATCGCCGGCAGCAGGGTCTGCTGGATCGACGCCCGCCGGGACACGCCCTCGGTGAGCGCCGAGATGTGCTGCAGCGCGACGGCTGGCGTGGCGAAGCCGAGCGCCTCCAGCCGCTGCCTCGCGGCGTGCGGGGTCAGCCGTGCCTCCTCCGCCGGCAGCGCGGCGACCGCGGTGAGCAGCGGCCGGTAGAAGAGCTTCTCGTGCAGCCGGCGCACCTGCCGCGCGTAGCCGGCGCGCTCGCGGGCGAGTGCGGTGACGACGTCCCCCCGGTGGCCGAGCGAGCGGGCGAGCCGGCGCAGCCCGGCCTCGTCGTCGTCGGCGGGCAGGAGGTGGGTGCGCCGGAGCCGCTGCAGCTGCAGCCGGTGCTCGACGGTCCGCAGCCACCGGTAGGCCTCGGCGAGGCGGCGGGCGTCCTCGCGACCGACGTAGCCGCCGGCGGCGAGCTCGCGCAGCGCCTCCAGGGTGTTGCCGCTGCGCACGGACTCGTCGGCGCGGCCGTGCACCAGCTGCAGCAGCTGCACAGCGAACTCGACGTCGCGCAGCCCGCCCGGTCCGAGCTTGACCTCCCGGTCGAGCTGCGCACCCGGCACGCTGGCGACGACGCGGCGGCGCATCGCCTGCACGTCGGGGACGAAGTCCGGGCGCTCGGCCGCCGACCAGACCAGCGGGCGCAGCCGGTCGACGTACTGCTCACCGAGGTCGAGGTCCCCCGCCACCGGCCGCGCCTTGAGCTGCGCCTGGAACTCCCACGTCTGCGCCCAGCGGCGGTAGTAGGCCACGTGGCTGTCGAGGGTGCGCACGAGCGGCCCCGCCTTGCCCTCCGGTCGCAGCGCGGCGTCGACCGGCCACGCGACGTCGCCGCAGACCCGCACGAGGCCGGACGCCAGCGAGGTCGCGGACCGCAGTGCGGCGGTCTCGTCGCTGCCGTCGAGCGGCTCGCCGACGAAGACGACGTCCACGTCGCTGACGTAGTTCAGCTCCCGGCCCCCGGTCTTGCCCATCCCGATGACGGCGAGCCGGCAGCCGGGCGCGTCCGCCGGCAGGTCCGCCAGCGCCACCGACAGCGCAGCGGTGAGCGTCGCGGCGGCGAGGTCGGCCAGCTCGGCTGCAGCGTCGTCCACGCCGACGGCGCGGGTGAGGTCGCGTGCCGCGAGGCCGAGCAGGCACCGGCGGTACGCAGCGCGCAGCGCGCGCAGCACCTCGGCACCGCTCCCGGCCGCACGCGCTCCCCTGGTGCCGGTGGGCGGCGGCGAGTCCGCCGGCGCCCCGACGGCGTCGAGCAGCGTGCGCTGCAGCCCGAGAAGGGTCGGCCGCATGGCGCAGATCTCGTCGTCGACCAGCACCTGCCAGTCGCCCGGGTTGACCACCAGGTGGTCGCCCAGAGCCGGGCTCGCACCGAGCACCGCGCCGAGCCGGAGCCGGAACCCCTCGCGTGCTCGCAGCGCGTCCAGGAGCGGACCGGCGTCGTCCTGCGCCTCGACGACGCGCGCCAGCCCGGTCGCCGCGGCATCGGGGTCGGCGGAGTCGGCCAGCGCCGCGACGACGTGCTCGGCCGCGTCGTCGACCGGGCCTCCGTCCCGCCACAGCAGCGCCCTCTCGAGCGCCTGCTGCACCGTCCCGGCCTCCACGAAGCCGAGCCGCACGAGCCGGCCGGTCGAGCTCCCGGTGCGCGGTGCCGTCACGGCAGGTCGCGCCCGAAGCAGCGGGTGAGCGGGCTGGCCGCATAGTGGCCGAACGGCGCGACCGGGCGCCAGCCGAGCCGCTCGTACAACCGCATCGCCTCCGGCTGCTCGGTGCCTGTCTCCAGGACGAGGCGGGTGTAGCCGAGGTCGACCGCGAGCCGGCCGAGCTCGTGCAGCACGCGCTCGGCGATGCGACGACCGCGGGCGCGCGGCACGACGTACATGCGCTTCACCTCGGCCGTCCCCGGCGCGGGTCCGGGCCTCAGCCCGCCGCAGCCGACCGCTTCCGGCCCGGGCGCAGTGTCCTCCCACGCGACGACGAAGGCGCCGCGCGGCGGAGCGAACTCCGCGGCACGCAACACGGGCGGCGGGATGTCGTCGGCACCGGCGTACCTGTCGTCGAGCTCGCGGTCGAGCGCTGCGAGCAGGCGCCGCGCGGCGGCACCGTCGAACGGCTCGGGACGCACGTCGACCGTCGTCGTCACGGCTCCAGCACGGGCAGCGCCCGCGGCACCCGGTCGAGCGCGAGGTCGGCGAACCGCTCGACCAGCGGGCGCCAGCACGCCTCGACCTCGTCGAGCTCGGCCACCGCCCGCTCGGCCAGCGCGTCGGGGTCGAGCCCGGCCTCGAGGACCCGCGCCGGATGGTCCGCCGCCCAGTGCCGGACCGTGTGCGCCCGCGGCTCGATGTGGAACTGCAGCCCGTAGGCCCGGCCGACGCGGAACGCCTGGTGAACGTACTTCGGGCTCGCCGCCAGGTGCACGGCGGACGGCGGCAGCGCGACGATCGCGTCCTCGTGCCACTGCAGCACCGTCGGGGTCAGCGGTACGTCGCGGAACAGCGGGTCGTCCCAGGCGGCATCACGCTTCGCGACGAGCCGGGCACCGGCCTCGATGCCCTCGGCCCCCCGCTCGACGCGACCGCCGAGCGCCTCCGCCAGCAGCTGCGCGCCGAGGCAGATGCCGAGCGCCGGGACGTCGTCGACGACAGCGGCCCGCAGCAGGTCCTTGGTCGCGCGCAGCCACGGCGCCGAGCCGTCGTCGTAGGCCTGCTGCGGCCCGCCCATGACGACGAGCGCGGCGTGGTCGGTGACCCGGGCCGGCAGCGGGTCACCGTGCCAGGGCCGGACGACGTCGAGCTCGAGCCCCGCTGCGGGCAGCCACTCGTCGAGCGTGCCCGGCGGCTCGTCCGGCGAGTGCGTCAGGACCAGCGCGCGTGCCGTCATCATCACCCGCTCACAGCACCGGCAGGTAGCGGCCGAGCTCGAACGGCGTGACCTCCGAGCGGTAGGCCTGCCACTCCGCGCGCTTGTTGCGCAGGAAGAAGTCGAAGACGTGCTCGCCGAGCGTCTCCGCGACGAGCTCGCTGCTCTCCATCGCGCTGATGGCCTCCGCCAGCGCGATGGAGAGCAGCGAGCTCGTCGCGGAGACGCTCGGCGAGCACGTCTTCGACTTCTTCCTGCGCAACAAGCGCGCGGAGTGGCAGGCCTACCGCTCGGAGGTCACGCCGTTCGAGC
>DATMJH010000443.1:0-5162 GCA_035554015.1 Mycobacteriales bacterium | reverse complement strand
CTCGGCCGGCTCGGCGACGACCTCGACCTCACCACCGACGCCCGCCCGGAGCAGGTGCTCGCGCTCGTCGAGGGCTGGGCGGAGGCCACCTGGGAGACCGGCATCGCCTTCGGCACCGTCGGTGTGCAGCGCAAGGGGATGCGCCTGGAGATCACCACCTACCGGGCCGAGCAGTACCGCCCGGACAGCCGCAACCCCGAGGTCCGGTACGGCGACTCGCTCGCCAGCGACCTCGTCCGGCGCGACTTCGCCTGCAACGCGATGGCCGTGGCCCTGCCCGACTGGAAGGCCCCGGCCGCGACGTCGTCGAGCCCGCCGAAGGGGTCGACGAACGCGGCCGGCATCCTGCGCACGCCCGGACGGCCGGAGGACTCCTTCGGCGACGACCCGCTGCGGATGCTGCGGGCCGCCCGGTTCGTCTCCACGCTGGGCTTCACCGTGGCTCCCGACGTCGTCGCGGCGATGCGGGCGATGGCCGACCGGCTGTCGATCGTCAGCGTCGAGCGGGTGCAGGGCGAGCTGTCCAAGCTGCTGCTCGGCGCGCACCCGCGGGCCGGGCTCGAGCTGCTCGTCGACACCGGCCTGGCCGACGTCGTCCTGCCCGAGCTGCCGGCGCTGCGCCTCGAGATCGACGAGCACCACCAGCACAAGGACGTCTACGAGCACAGCCTGCGGGTGCTCGAGCGGGCCATCGCGCTCGAGCCCGAGCTGCCCGACGGGGGGCCCGACCTCGTGCTGCGCCTGGCGGCGCTGCTGCACGACGTCGGCAAGCCGCGCACCCGGCGCAAGCAGCCGGGCGGCGGCGTCTCGTTCCACCACCACGAGGTCGTCGGGGCCAAGATGGTGGCCAAGCGGCTGACGGCGCTGCGCTACCCGAAGGACGTCGTCGAGGCGGTGCGGCTGCTCACCGAGCTGCACCTGCGCTTCCACGGCTACGGCGACGGCCGCGACGGCCGGCCCGGCTGGACCGACTCCGCCGTGCGCCGCTACGTCACCGACGCCGGGCCGCAGCTCGAGCGCCTGCACCGACTCGTGCGGTCGGACTGCACCACGCGCAACCGCCGGCGGGCGGCGGCGCTGTCCGCGGCCTACGACTCGCTCGAGGCCCGGATCGCCGCGCTGCGCGAGAAGGAGGAGCTCGACCGCATCCGGCCCGACCTCGACGGTGACCAGATCATGGCGGTGCTCGGAGTCGGGCCGTCCCGCCTCGTCGGCGAGGCGCGCCGGCACCTGCTGGAGCTGCGGATGGAGCACGGCCCGCTCGGCGAGCAGCGGGCCGAGGCCGAGCTGCGGGCGTGGGCGGCCGAGCGCGGCCTGCTCTGAGCGCTCGCGCGGCAGC
This sequence comes from Mycobacteriales bacterium, assembly GCA_035554015.1. GTDB lineage: Bacteria > Actinomycetota > Actinomycetes > Mycobacteriales > SCTD01 > DATLGD01. The sequence continues at coordinate 3,823 of DATMJH010000443.1, read as the reverse complement.
GCCACCCGACCGGGCTAGTCACAACGGGCCATGGTGCTTCGGCACGTTCCGTCCGACTATGGAGGCATGTCGGAACGGGCGAGCGACCGCGCCGCCCGCTTCGCCGTGCCCGCGGTCTCCGTGGCCCTGGCCGCCGTGCTGCTCGCCGCCCTCGCCGTCGCCGCCCTCGGGCCCGGAACCGCCGGCGCCGCCACCGTGCTGCTGCGTGGCGCCGGGGTGGTCGTGGAGCTTCCCGACGGCACCACCGCGCCGCTGGCCGAGGGCCAGGAGGTGCCACCCGGCGGGGTCGTCACCGCCGGCCGGGACGGCGCGGTGCTGCGCACCCTCCGCCGCGACACCTGGCTGTCGGGCGACGCCGTCGTGCAAGTCGTCGACGGCGCGCGGCAGGCGCTGCGCGACGGGTTCGTGATGGTCGACGCCCGCCGCGGGCCCGCGCTCGAGCTGGCGACCGAGGCCGCCACCGTGACCACCCCCACCGGCTCGGTCTCGCGGGTCGAGCGCGCGGCGCTGCTGCGCGTGGGCAGCTACACCGGCGACGCCGTGCGGGTCCGCGCCGCCGAGCGCCGGGCGTCCACCGACGTCGACCGCGCCCACCAGGTGCAGGTGCCCGACGGCGGCCTGCCCGGCCGCGTGACGCCGCTCGTGCTCACCCCCGGCGACCCCTACGAGCGGGCGCTGGCCGCCGACCTGGTGCTGGCGGACGAGGCGCTCAGCGACCTGGCCCGCCGGCTCGACGCCCCGGGCCGCGCGCTGGACGCCGTGCGGGCGGCAGCGCTGAGCGACCTGCCCCAGTCACGCGCCGCGCTCACCCCGGCCGCGACCACGGACGCCGCCACGCCGGCGGCACCGGCGAGCGAGGGTGCGCTGGCCTACCTGCTGGCCCGTGCCGGGAACGGCGACGCGGTGGCCGACCGGTTCACCGAGGTGCGCACCCTGCGCGGCGACGGCGGCTCGTGGGGCGTCGTCGCGACGCTGGTCGACACGCCGGTCTCGGCGGTGGCGGCGCTGCTGGACGACCTGCTCGCCGGTCCCGACGAGGCGCTGCTCGCCGCCGAGGAGATCGACGTCGCCGCCCTGCTCGGCGCCGGCGCGGCACCCGCGCCCGCCGGGCAGGAGGCGCCCACCCCGCCGACCGGCGCTGACGACCCGCCCGTCGCGCCCGGTCCGGGCCCCGGCGACCCCGGCGACGGCCCGGCGGGCCCTGGCGACGACCCGACGCTGCTCGAGCCGATCGACGCCGTCGTCGACACCGTCCTCGGCCTGCTGCCGACGTCGGACGACGACACCACCGGCACGACCGTGCCGTCGCTGCCGGGCGCCCCGGCGCCGGCGCCCGCGCCGGGCACCGGCGGCGGGCTGCTCGGCGTCCTGCCGTAGGTGCTCGCCGGCCACCGGGTGATCTCGGTGCGCCGTCGACGCGGGCGGTCGGCACCGCCCGCACCATGATCACGTGCCAGTGGCCGGTGCGCGCGCCCCGCGACCCTGCACGAGCAGCCCGACGAGCAGCAGCCCCGCGCCCGCAGCGCCGGCGGCGGCCAGCCGCTCGCCCAGCACGGTCGTCCCCAGGGTGGTCGCGACCAGCGGCTCGGCGAGCACGAGCGTGGTCACCGGCCCGGCGGGCAGCACGGCCAGGCCGCGGCCGAACAGCACGTACGCCAGCGTCGTCGTCGCGAGCCCGAGGTAGAGCGCGAGGGTCACCCCGGCCGGCGTCGCGAGCCAGCCGAGCGGCGAGCTGAGCAGCACCGGCACGAGCAGCAGGCCGCCGAGCCCGAACGCGGCGGCCATGACCGCCGAGGAGTCGGCGCCGGCGCGCAGCATCCGCTTGCCCAGCACGGTGTAGGCGGCGTAGCCGAGGCCGGCCACCACGGCCAGGCCGACGCCGAGCAGGTCGGCCGGCCGGTCGGGGCCGGCGCTGCCCGCCTCGAGGGCGAGCAGGCCGAGACCGCCCAGGCACAGCCCGGTCGCCACCAGCCAGCTGCGGCTGGGCCGTTCGCCGAGCCACAGCAGCGCGAGCAGGCCCGCCAGCACCGGTCCGCTGCCGATGGCCGCCAGCGTGCCCAACGCCACCCCGGTGCGCTCGACCGCGGCGAAGAAGGACACCTGGTACAGCGCGGTGCACGCTCCGGCGACCAGCCCGGCCGGGGTGCGCCACAGCACCACGGCGTCGCGGACGCGCACCCCGAGCAGCGGGAGGACGGCGAGCAGGGCCAGCCCGCCGACGAGCAGCCGCACCGCCCCGACCCCCAGCGGCGTCGACCCGTCGGGACCGAGCGCCTGCGCGGTGCCGGTGGTGCCGAACAGCGCGGCCGCGCACAGCACGGCGGCGACGGCGCGCGGCCGGGCGCCGGCCGCGGCGGCGTCGGGTGGGTCGCGGTCGTCGGAGGGGTGGCCTGGACCGTCGGAGGGGCGGCCCGGGTCGTCGGAGTGGCGGCCGGCCGGGTGGCCCGCCGGCCGGCCGGCCCGGTCGGCGGGGGAGGGGAACCTCGCGGTCACCGCAGGACCACCGGCTCGGGCGGCTCCTCGGCCGCCCGCCGGGCCGTCGCCACGCCGTAGACGAGGGCGGTGACGCCGTAGCCGGCGGCGACCAGCCCGAGCACCGCGTACGACTTGCCGTCCGGCGGCACGAGCACCGCCGCGGCGGCCGCTGCCGACACGAAGCTGACGTTGAACAGGGTGTCGTAGAAGGAGAACACCCGACCGCGGAACTCGTCGTCCACCGACTCCTGCAGCAGCGTGTCGACGCAGATCTTCGAGGCCTGCGCGGCGAAGCCGAGGAAGAAGGCGGCGACGAGGAACGCGCCGTGGGTGTACGGCCAGCCGAACACCACCTCGACGACGGCGGCCACCGCGAACACGACGACCACCCAGTACTGCGTGCCGAGCCGGATGGACACGACCGGCGTCACGATCGCGGCGAGCAGCCCGCCGACCACGGAGACCACGACCACCGCGCCGAGGCCGGCGAAGCCGAGGCCGATCGCGCCCTGGTCGGTGTAGAGCAGCAGCGTCGCGACGAACGACAGCCCGTAGAAGAACCGGTGCGCGCTGATCGCCGCCAGGCCGCGGGCGGCCGGACCGCGCTCCCGGACGTGCGCCGCGCCCTGCACGACGCCGCGCGCCACGGCGACGAGCGCCTCGCGCAGCCGGGCATGGGCGGGCGGCTCGTCCGGACCGAGGAGGTCGCGCCCCAGGGTGCGGGCGATGAGTGCGGCGACGACGTAGAGCACCGCCGCGCACAGCGCCGTCCGCGCCGCGCCGGTGTCGTCCTCGCCGAACAGCACCCGCAGGCCGATCGCCGTCCCGCCGCCGGCCGCGGCCGCGCCGCCGCCGAGCGTCGTCGAGAGGCTGTTGGCCGTGACGAGCAGCCGGGGCTCGACGACGTGCGGCAGCGCCGCCGACAGCCCCGACAGCACGAATCGGTTGGCCGAGACCACGGCGAGCGCGAGCGCGACGACGGGCGGGCTGGTCGGGCCGAGCGCGGCGAGGGCGGCGGCGAACACCCCGACGACCGCGGCCCGGGTGAGGTTCGCCAGCAGGAGCACGCGCTGCCGGCTCCACCGGTCGAGCAGCACGCCGGCGAAGGGCCCGACGACGCTGTAGGGCAGCAGGAGGGTGGCGAACGCGGCGGCGGCCTGCCCCGCCGAGGTCGCGCGCTCGGGGTTGAAGAACACCGCCGAGAACAGCGCCGCCTGGAACAGCCCGTCGGCGAACTGCCCGGCCAGGCGCACGCCCATGAGCCGGCGGAAGTCCGAGCCCGAGACGACCTCCCGGAGCTGCCGGGAGTCGGTGCTCACCCGGCCGAGGCTAGTGCGGCCGGCCGCCC